>CAZAUB010000483.1:0-2124 GCA_964488195.1 uncultured Methylobacter sp.
CATGCTTGGTCACGCTCCCAAGCAGGGCCACGTCTTTTTCGGCTTCGCCGTGCTTGCCGATGACAATGAGGTCGTGGCAGAGCAAACACGCCACAGTCCTTGGATCTCATCAACATCAAGGGCATTGAGCGCTGCTTCTGTCGATAATGCGTGCCAGTTTGGGTCAGGCATTTGGGTGTGGGTTGTTTCAGCAGACAACTTGGCGCTATCGGCTCGATTTTTCAGTATCCGCCAAATCACCATAACGACTAACAGGCACAGGATTAATAAAGCCGCTAAAATCAGGACGGATGGGCGATCCATGACCGGAAAATTTGAAGCAGACAGCAAGCGTTGCAAAACCGAGGGTCAAGATAGACCCCATGAGAATAACAATGAGCGTGGCCAGCGTTAATTTTAATGACCTGCAACCGGCCGTTAAGGATAGGCAGACCAGTATGATTGCAAACATCGAAGCCACTGCCGTGTTTTGCTGGACACTTTCCAGTTCATCATGCTCCAGCACGACTTCGCCGGTCAGCCGTATGTTAGTGCCGGGGAATAGTTGCCCGGCATGTTTCACAATCGCCCGGACTGCCTTCATTGGTTGTTCTGCGGGCAACGTTGTGCCAAAGTCTAGCTTCGGCTTGAGCAGGATAAAGCGCCTGGTGGTCGGCCTTTCCTGCGCCGCGCCAGTTCCCGACTGGCCTGCGGCATACACACCATCCTTGGCGATATCGGCTGCGAGCATCATCTGTTGCCAGGACAACTGATAATCTTTACCCTCCGGGCCTGCCCGAAGCGCTGCCCGGATTTTATCCAATAAAAAGCTCAGGTCGACCGGCATGGCACGGCCTTCTGTCAGGGCGAGTTCGATAATGGACACCAGTCCCTTAAGGCTGTTGTCTTTGGCAAGTGTGCCTATGAAGGGCTGCGCTTCCGTCAGCTTGGCGACAAGTTCCTGTAGATCGTCAAGCTCAAGATAAAGCAGGCCATGCTGATCAAAAAAAGGGCCTGCGCCGGGAATATAGACCGATTCAACCTGCTTTTCAGCCCTGAACTGTTTGCCGAGGTAGGCTAATGCCCTCATTGTCTGCTCGGGTAATTTGGCGTCGACAACAACCAATATGGCCATGTCATCCTGTGGAAAAGCCTTTAAAAAGCGCTGCCGATCCTGCTGGAAAGGTAGTATCGGCATCAATCCTCAGGTTTAGGGCGGTGTAATACAGGCTGAATCCGCAGGCCATGCAGGCCAGCAAAATCAGCGTTTTGGGGCGGCCTAATAATAGGCCTTCCAGACTGGCAGGCAGTTTTCTAAAGGCTGCGGCAATTTTTTGCATCTTCTTACTTTGTATGACCGACGACTCCGGCTGTTGTCACAAAGCGCAGAGCATCCTCCACAGACATATCCAACGGTACTACAGAGGTACGAGGTATAATGACAGTGAAACCACCGATCTGATAGCTGAATGGCAGATAAACAGCCACCTGGCCATCCGCATTAAGCGGATCGGAAAATCCCGAGAAATCGGAACGGGTAATAAAGCCGATCTGTTTGCCGCCGTTTGCCGGCACATCAACCAGGACGACCTGCCTAAGCTCTTTCCCGGGTTCACTGGAGAATATCGAAATCAGATCACGGATGGCTGTATAAATGGATTTTACAACGGGAATCTGGATGACATACTCTTCAGCTTTCTGGAAAAGTCTGTGAATGGTTTCGGATTCCAGAAATCCGCCGACAAAAAACACCACTGCGAGACCGGAAACAAACCCCAAGCCTTCTATATACCAATTGTTAGGCAGAAAAACCTTGAAAATATTACCCAGCACCAATTCTGCAGTCACCGCCAGCCAATACAGCAAATAAAGAGTGATCGTGATGGGTACAATAGCGATTAAGCCTTTTAAAAATGTTTTACTGATTTGTTTCATTTTAGTCTCCTGGTTTTTGATGGGGTGTGCTTAGAAAATCAGTCCATACGGCGCTGGTGTGGCTCTTTCCCGGCATTTTCAGGGTAAAATTATATCGGATGACTTGTCCCTTAGCATCGTTCCAAATGACTGGGCCTGTAACATCAGGTTATCCCCGGTGATTGCAAGGAATGGCCTGACCGGACAACCGGCAGTATATAACGCTTTTGC
>CAZAUB010000484.1:0-2124 GCA_964488195.1 uncultured Methylobacter sp.
TTTTTAAACGACGCGCACAAAGACCTGAAAGCCGATTTCATCATCGCCAACCCGCCGTTTAACGTCAGCGACTGGAGCGGTGAATTGTTACGTGGTGACGGTCGCTGGCAATACGGCACGCCGCCCGCAGGCAACGCCAATTTTGCCTGGTTACAGCATTTTGCCTACCATTTAGCACCAACGGGCCAAGCGGGCGTGGTGTTGGCAAAAGGCGCGCTGACTTCCAAAACCAGCGGCGAAGGCGACATTCGCAAAGCCCTGATTGAAGACGGCAACCTGATCGACTGCATCGTCAACCTGCCCGCCAAATTGTTTTTGAATACCCAAATCCCCGCCGCGTTATGGTTTATGAGCCGTAACCGCAGCAACGGCAAATTCAGGAATCGTAGCGGTGAAATTCTGTTTATCGATGCGCGTAATCTGGGGCATTTAATCAACCGCCGCACCCGTGAATTATCCGCAGACGACATCAAACAAATCGCCGATACCTACCATAACTGGCGTAACCCTGACGGCAACTATGAAGACATCAAAGGCTTTTGTTGTTCCGCGCCGATTGAAAGGGTCAAAGAACTGGATTATGTGCTGACTCCTGGGCGTTATGTCGGCTTGCCCGATGAAGAGGATGATTTTGATTTTAAAGAGCGGTTTACCGCGCTTAAAGCAGAATTTGCAGCGCAGCTGATCGAAGAAGCGGAACTCAATAAGGCAATTGCTGAGAACCTTGCGAGGGTGAAGATATGAGCCGTAAAAGTCACGGTAAAAACAAAGAAAATGCGCTAATACCGGCGTCCCCGAGTTTGGCGGATATACCACGGAGTTATGCCGATGTGTTGCATGGCATCAAAACCCATATTCAACACAGCCGTTTAAAAGCCGTGCTTTCTGCCAATACGTCCTTGATTCAGCTGTATTGGAAAATTGGGCAAATTATTCTGACCCGTCAAACCACTGAGGGCTGGGGAGCCAAGGTCATTGATCGCTTGTCGTTTGATCTCAAAGAAGCTTTTCCTGATATGCGCGGTTTTTCACCGCGTAACCTCAAATACATGCGAACTTTTGCCGAATCCTATCCCGATTTAGCAATTGTGCAACGGGTCGTTGCACAAATCCCGTGGAAAAGTAATCTGGTGCTGTTGTCTCCTCGTTCCCACGCGCTGCGTGGGAATGTCGTCAAGGCGCGCTGCGCCGCGAACCGCCAGTTGCGGGCAATGAGCCTTTCCAAACAAAGGACGCAGCGCGTCCAATACTGCATTCCCACGCAGCGCGTGGGAACGAGGCAATCGTTATGAGTCAAAACCAGAGATACCATTTCACAGTCGGTCAATTGGTTGAAGCTTTGCAATCCTTGCCACAAGATTTACCGGTGCTGACCAGCGGTTATGAAAGTGGTTTCGAAAATTTCTATCCCCCAGAAATTGTAAAATTAAAACATCAACCAGAAAACAAGTATTATGAAGGCGAGTTTCAAGATGCCGATGAAAAGGATGAAAATACATTTAAAGCCGTTGTTTTGCATAGAGTGTTGCGAAGTGATTGAAATGGATTTTGATTCTAAGGAGTGGTTGTATGAAGCTGAACTCAATAAGGCTATTGCTGAGAATTTGGCGCGGGTTGAGTTATGAGTGAGTGGCGACCAGTAAATCTAGGTGAATTGACCGAGCTGGTAACCAAAGGCACAACGCCACCAACTCTGGGTGAAGGCTTTACAGAGTTTGGTGTTAATTTTATTAAGTCTGAGGCCGTCGGATACAACGGTAGAATCAACAAATCAACATTCGTATTTATAAGTGCTGAGATGCATGAAAAACTCAAGCGTTCTCAGCTAAAAGAAAATGACATTTTGTTCTCAATGGCTGGTGTTTTTCTTGGAAAGAACGCATTAGTTACAAAAGAAATGCTACCTGCTAATACAAACCAGGCTTTGGCAATTATTCGACTTGACCCAGAAAAAGCTCTCCCAAAATTTATTCATTATTTCCTTAGACAGAAGAGTACGATTGAACTAATAAATAACATGTCGGGCCAATCAGCTCAGCCGAATATAAACTTTCAGGAAATAAAAAGCATAGAGCTATGTTTGCCTGAGATACCCGAACAAAAAGCCATCGCCGCTGTTCTTAG
>CAZAUB010000485.1:0-659 GCA_964488195.1 uncultured Methylobacter sp.
CGATCCATACAGCACTGCCGGAGCGACGCATAGGAACGATGATCAGTTATTGTATAGAATACAGTGAACTATTGATTATTGAAATAGTTCAGCCCGCCAACGTTTTCATAAAGAGGGTGTTATGATCAATCCATTATGGAGCTATCCGGATATATCTTGTCCCTGCTATTATCAGAATTAGTAAGTGTCACAGCCTTAAAAATAGGACAAAACTTTTCCGGGCTGCTATATCCGGCGATGTAATGGTTGCAGTACTTGAATCTTTTCCAGCAAATCAACACTATCCGAAGCCCTGTCTGTATGTGATAATAAATGATTTGATTTTGGCGATATTTCTTTCTAACCAACATAGCCGCAGGGCGTAAAGGGCACTACATAATGGATGAGAACAAAAAGAAAGCGCTAGGCGCGGCGCTGATGCAGATAGAAAAGCAATTCGGCAAAGGCTCTGTGATGCGCATGGGCGATGTGGCTGCTTCGCGTGACATTGATGTGGTTTCTACGGGCTCTTTAGGCTTGGATATTGCGCTGGGCTGCGGCGGTTTGCCTCGTGGTCGTGTTATTGAAATCTATGGTCCTGAATCATCAGGTAAAACGACATTGACGTTGCAAGTGATCGCCGAGATGCAAAAGCTCGGCGGCACGGCGGCATTTGTTGA
>CAZAUB010000485.1:669-2122 GCA_964488195.1 uncultured Methylobacter sp.
TGACGCTGAGCACGCATTGGATCCGGGCTATGCCGAAAAAATCGGCGTTAATGTCGATGACTTGCTGGTTTCCCAGCCGGATACCGGCGAACAGGCACTGGAAATTACCGACATGCTGGTGCGTTCCGGTGCGGTTGATGTGGTCGTGATTGATTCGGTTGCGGCGTTAACGCCTAAAGCCGAGATTGAAGGCGATATGGGCGATTCCCATATGGGTTTGCAGGCGCGTTTGATGTCTCAGGCTTTGCGGAAATTGACCGGTAATATTAAGCGTTCCAATACGCTGGTTATTTTCATCAACCAGATCAGGATGAAAATCGGCGTCATGTTCGGCAGTCCTGAAACCACCACCGGCGGCAACGCGCTTAAGTTTTACGCTTCGGTGCGTCTGGATATTCGGCGCATCGGTTCCATTAAAAAGGGCGAAGAAGTTATCGGTAATGAAACCCGGGTAAAAGTCGTCAAAAATAAAGTCGCGCCGCCTTTTAGACAGGCTGAGTTTGAGATTTTATACGGGGAAGGTATTTCCTTTCTGGGCGAGCTGGTTGACCTGGGTGTAAGTTACGGTTTTATTCAGAAAGCGGGTTCCTGGTACAGTTACGGCGATGAAAAAATCGGCCAGGGCAAGGATAATGTAAAGGCCTTCTTAAAAGAGCATCCTGAAAAAGCAAAAGAAATTGAAGCGAAAATAAGAGCCGAGGCTTTCGGCAAGAAAGTCGCTCCTCTTATCGAAGCGCCTGTGGTTGATGAGGACGAGTAGTTCGTTTTGATTGAAGAGCCTCAGGTCGCCAAGGAAATCCAGGAAATTTGCCTGCGGCTATTGGCTCGAAGGGAACACAGTCAGAAGGAATTGCTGACTAAATTGGCTTTAAGAGGTTTTGACAGGGATGATGCGCAGCCTGTTATTGACGAACTGGCCGAGCAGGGTTGGCAAGACGATCTAAGGTACGCGGAAAGCTATGCCCGGTTCCGTATCCTGAAGGGCTACGGGCCGGTTCGTGTGGGCTATGAGCTCAAACAAAACGGCATTGCGGCGTTTGATCTTGAAAGCATCGTGCAAGAAGAGGCCGGTAGCTGGATGGCGCTGCTGGAGCAGGTTTACAGCAAAAAATATACCCATGACACTGTGTTGGAACGCAATGAATGGGTAAAACGCAGTCGCTTTTTATTGCATCGCGGGTTTTCCGGGGCAATGATCAGTTCGTTATTTGATGAGTTGAATATTAGATTTCTCTAGGTTGTGGGTAGAGTTAGCGCCAATGTCGTTAAATTAAGGATTAACCGTTCGCCCTGAGCTTGTCGAAGGGTGGGCGGTTAAGCCGTTCATGGTTCGACAAGCTCACCACGAACGGCTTAACTTTACGGCATTGGGCTTTCGTAACCCAATTATTTTAAAACATTTATTATGAAAAAGATGACTAGCGCTCAGTTGCGCACCGCCTTTTTGGAATTC
>CAZAUB010000486.1:0-2113 GCA_964488195.1 uncultured Methylobacter sp.
GAAGCGATTTTGATCAAAGGGTCAAGGGCTCAGCGCATGGAGAATGTAGTGGCCGCGATGGTTGAAAACTTCGTAACTACTCAGTGCCATTAAATACAATGGAACGCAGATGAATATGATGAACACAGATAATTCAAAAAAATCTTACATATCATAATTATCAGCGTCATCAGCGTTCTATTTTTAGCTGCTGAGTAGTAACAAAACTTCAGGAAATAAATATGTTACTTTATTTTGCAGATTACTTAATGACCTTTGATGGCGGATTCAGGGTATTTCATTACCTGACCTTTCGCGCCATTTTGGGGGCCTTAACCTCGCTGATGATTTCTTTTATTATCGGGCCGGTCATGATCAGGAAATTAAGCCGTAACAAGATCGGGCAAAGTATCCGTGAGTTGGGCCCGCAATCGCATTACGAAAAAGCGGGTACGCCTACCATGGGCGGTACCTTGATACTGGTCGCCATTGCATTCAGCACGCTGTTGTGGGCAGATCTGGGCAACCGCTATATATGGGTTATTTTGTTGGTGACCATGGGCTACGGCATCATCGGTTTTATCGATGATTATCGAAAAGTCATCAAGGGCAACAGCGACGGTTTGTCCGCTAAGGCCAAATATTCCTGGCAATCAGTCATAGGTTTAATGGCGGCTGTTTTTTTGTACAAAACCGCAGTACTGCCGGCAGAAACACAACTAATTATTCCTTTCTTTAAAGACTTCATGCTGGATATGGGTTGGATGTATGTAGTTCTGACCTATTTTGTCATTGTTGGAACCAGCAACGCAGTCAATTTGACCGATGGGCTGGATGGGCTGGCGATTATGCCGACCGTGATGGTTGTCACGGGCCTGGGGATTTTTGCGTATCTATCCGGGCATGTGACTTTTTCACAATATCTGGCGATACCCTATTTACCCAATGCAGGGGAACTGATCGTATTTTGTGCGGCTTTGGTTGGCGCCGGATTGGGCTTTTTGTGGTTTAACGCCTATCCAGCGATGGTGTTCATGGGCGATGTCGGCGCACTGGCATTGGGCGCTGCTTTAGGTGTGTTGGCGGTGTTGGTCAGGCAGGAAATCGTATTGGTGATTATGGGCGGCGTATTTGTCATGGAAACGGTATCGGTGATTATTCAGGTGGCCTCTTTCAAAATGACCGGGAAACGTGTTTTTCGTATGGCGCCGATACATCACCATTTTGAATTGAAAGGCTGGCCGGAACCTCGCGTTATCGTGCGCTTCTGGATTATTACCGTCATCCTGGTGCTGATTGGTTTGGCTACCTTGAAACTGAGATAAGAAATGGATAAAGCTTCCGCTCCTGCTCACGCCCCTTACCTACATCCTGTAGGCAGTGCAGCAATTACGGCATCGTTAAAAAAGAACTTTGCCCTGGATCCGCAAACGGCCAAGATTTTGGTCGTGGGTCTTGGTGACACGGGAATTTCGGTTGCACATTATTTGCAAGGCTTAAACTTTAACTTCGCGATCACCGATAGCCGCGAAAAGCCGCCGATGATGGAAGAATTCTTTCAGCAAATGCCCGACACGCCGGTGTTTACCGGGGGATTTGATGAGGCAGCGTTTAAGGTGGCGACGCATCTGGTGGTCAGCCCCGGCGTGTCGCTGAATGAACAGGCGATCATTAAAGCCATAGCGAATGGCTCGAAAATAGTCAGCGATATTGACCTGTTTGCCTGTTCTGTCGATGTCCCCATCGTTGCGATCAGCGGCTCCAATGGCAAAAGCACGGTAACCACCATGCTGGGTGAAATGGCAAAAGCGGCGGGGATAGAAGTGGGCGTAGGCGGAAATCTGGGAACCCCGGCCTTGGATTTGCTGGCGTTAAATGCGCAACTGTACGTACTGGAGTTATCAAGTTTTCAACTGGAAAGAACGTCAGCCTTGAATGCTGCGGCAGCGACGGTACTTAATATCAGCGCCGATCACCTGGATAGACATATTGATTTAGCCGAATACGCACGAGAAAAACAAAGAGTTTTTAGCGGCGATGGCGTCATGGTTATCAATGTCGACGATCCTGTTGTTTATGCCATGCGAGATGATCTTAGGAAGACATATACCTTCTCGATTAACAAAAAAGCCGA
>CAZAUB010000487.1:0-2106 GCA_964488195.1 uncultured Methylobacter sp.
AATCGATTTTAATGTCCATGCCGCCGGTAGCCCACTGGAAATACAACTGGCAACCTGAGTCCGGCAGTGCCGAAGCCGTGCTTTATGAAGACTATTTAAAGCCGCAAAACTGGTTGGGTGTTTGATACACACGGTGCCTTTTCATTAGCGCTTGCCTGAGACTAAATTGAAATCTATAATCGAGCATTTTTGTAATGGGCGGCAGGTTGCGGCCAATTCCTTAATTTACAGACAGAACAATGACTAGCCACATTATGCCGACCTATGGACGCTTACCGATCACCTTTGAACGGGGGGAGGGCGCATGGTTGTTTGATCAAAACAATAATCGCTATCTGGACGCGGTGTCAGGCATAGCGGTATGCAGCTTGGGCCATGCTCACCCTGCCGTGCATCAGGCCATCTGCAAACAAAGCGAAAAGCTGGTGCATACCTCAAACCTATACGGTATCGCCGTCCAGGAACAGCTGGCCGACAAGCTGGCCGAAAAAAGCGGTATGGATAACGTGTTTTTTTGCAATTCCGGCGCAGAAGCCAATGAAGCAGCGATTAAATTGGCGCGCAAATACGGCTATGAGCAAGGCATAGACAATCCGGCAATTATTGTCATGGAAAAAAGCTTTCATGGCCGCACGCTGGCAACGCTGAGCGCTACCGGCAATGCTAAAATACAACAAGGTTTTGCGCCGCTGGTTGAAGGATTTGTCCGCGTACCCTACAACGATGTCAACGCAATCGAACAAGCTGTTGAACAGCACAAGAATGTTGTCGCCGTTTTGGTTGAGCCTATCCAGGGTGAGGGTGGCGTCAATATTCCCGCTGCCGATTACCTTAACCAAATACGTAGTCTGTGCGACCGGCATAATTTATTGATGATGCTCGACGAAATCCAGACCGGCATAGGTCGTACCGGGAAGTTTTTGGCCTACCAGCATAACGGGATACTGCCCGATGTGTGCACACTGGCTAAAGCCCTGGGCAACGGCGTTCCTATCGGCGCCTGTCTTGCCAAAGGCAAAGCGGCCAAGGTGTTAACCGCAGGCAATCACGGTTCTACCTTTGGCGGCAATCCGTTGGCTTGCAGCGCGGCTTTGGCGGTATTGGCGACGCTGGATGCTGAAAACCTGATCGAGCAGGCTACGCAAAAAGGCGATGCTATTTGTGCGGCGTTTACAGAACGGTTACGCGGCAATGCCCATGTCGTCGATATTCGGCATAAAGGCATGATGATCGGCATCGAGCTTGACAGCCCGTGCACTGAACTAGTGCAGGCCGCGTTGCAAAATAACTTGCTGATTAATGTCACCAGCGAAAAAACCATTCGTTTGCTGCCGCCGTTAATTATTGATGATCAACAAATCACTCAACTCGTAGAAACTTTATCGACGCTTATTTTTAAGCATACAGACACCCTATGAATCCCAGACATTTCATCAGCCTGCTTGATTTATCCGGCGACGAATTTCGTCGCTTGATCAACAGAGGCATCGTCCTAAAAAATAACCGCGATCCCGATTACCAGCCTTTAAAAGGTCAGGTGTTGGCGATGATTTTTGAAAAATCATCAACGCGCACCCGTATTTCATTTGAATCGGGCATGAGTCATTTTGGCGGCAGCGCCTTGTTTTTGTCGCCCAGGGATACCCAGTTGGGTCGCGGCGAACCCTTGCAAGACAGTGCCAGGGTCATCTCCAGCATGGTTGACGGCATCATGCTCAGAACTGATAAGCACGAAACGGTGACCACATTTGCGCAATATTCGAGTGTACCGGTGATTAACGGCTTGACCGATTTGCAGCATCCCTGCCAATTGCTGGCAGACATGCAGACTTATTTTGAACATCGCGGCGACATCCAAGGTAAAACAGTGACCTGGATCGGCGACGGCAATAATATGTGTCACTCCTATATCCATGCGGCAACGGTGCTGGATTTTAACTTGAATATCGCTTGCCCGGAAGCTTATCAGCCGTTAAAAGACATAGTCGAAGCCGCAGGCGAGCGCATCCGGTTCTTTGATACGCCTTTGGCTGCCGCCCAAAATTCAGCACTGGTCGTCACCGATGTCTGGGCCAGCATGGGTCAAGAAGAAGAACAAAAACAACG
>CAZAUB010000488.1:0-2105 GCA_964488195.1 uncultured Methylobacter sp.
CTTGGGAAATAAGCCGCATTTGCCATTGATGAGTACCGTCGGACAACAGACGGTTCAGATTGTGGTTCGCTTCGCTCACAAAATCTAACCTTACTACTTTGTTAGAGAGGCCATGTATGAATGTAACTAAAAATATTCGCGTTAATGTCGGTCATAAACAGAGGCGTAGGGGTAAAACGCATTGAAACCATCGCCTAGCCTAGCCTAGCCGTTTTGATGGGGTGCTCACGCTCTACTGGCACTCTATGCCAGACTACTTGCTGCTTTCAATTTCCGCAAGAATATCGTTTACTGAATAATTTTGTTGCCACTCTAGTCGATCTTCTACGTAGTTGCCGTGACCTTGATTGAATTGCTGCATAAAACGGATAAAATCGGTCGCCCCTAGCCCTTTGTAAAGAATATCGATACCCATCTTTTGAATTTCCTGCTCGGTTTTGTATTCAACTGCACTCATGGTAAAACCTCACTTAACCAAATTAAAGGGTTACGAACCGATATATTTAAGTTGTTGATGGTCAGCGCCTTTTTTATCAACCTGTCATCAACGGTCAAAAGTATATCGGCATTATTTTCTGAACAAGCCAGATGTAAAGCGTCGAAAGATTGGATGCCTAAACGCTCAAATTCATTGGCTCTTACTCCGATTTGCGTATTAATTTGAACTACTTCGCCTGCCAGCGATTCCATTAACATTAATTCCTTTTTTCTGGATTCATCGGCAATTTTTGAAATTTCAAACTTCAAACTTTTACTACTGACTAAATCCCATTTCTGTTGTTCGACTAATACGATAATCGTTTTTATTGCTTCTGCTTCTAAATGAATCCTAAGATTCGATTGGTCGTCAAAGGGTCTATTTAAACAGCAGTTATCCATGTATATTTTCATAATTTGGATTGTAACATTGCTTTATCCATTGAGTGAAATGTCCCCAACAGGTTTAGCCAGTTGGGCAACAGCTTTTCATTGCCCGGCATTTTGATGTATGTAAATATCGGGTATAAACAGTTTCCCCAGCCGTTATTAAAAAACAAAAGTCTTGATTCCGCGAGCTGGTATTGAGGTTTTAGCCTGTAATTCCTGGCTCTTTAGAACGAAGTCAATTGCCATCTCGGTGCGGTTCAAGACCACTACGGCCACAGTCCCATCTATATTCAAAAATGCGCTTGCTTCAAGGCTGTCCAGGGTTTTGGCGCAGGCCACTCGGCGAGCCCCTGGCCGGATGAAACGGGAGAAATGACCGATGTAGTAATAAGAGCTTTGATAGAGTATTTCTGCCGCTTTGGTGTCGGCAATAATGGGCGCGCTACAAAGATTGTTCACATGATTGGGGCCGCCTGTTTCATCCAGAACCATGTTCCAGTCCACCCATGCCTCGGTCCAGCGGTTAAGATCATTTATGATCGAATGAGCATAGCGCTCTCCGGTATCCCACGAACCGAGATGCGGCCCGGCTTCCTGACAACCCTCTGTGAAAATAAGGTGTTTATCGGGATAGGCGTCATGAGTCAGTTGAACATTGTCGAAATGATCCCCGCAATACCAGTGGAAACCGATGCCCCAGACATAGCTAGCGGCCTTTGGGTCATCCAGGACGATCTTGGCACGCTCAAACATCCGGTCGCGATTGTGATCCCAGACTATCACTTTTATATTGACTAGCCCTGCATCATGGAGGGTTGGGCCAAGGTAATCCCTGACAAAATCCCGCTCTTCTTCTCCGGTGTAAATGCAGGAGTCCCAGGTTTGCGTGGCTTCCGGCTCATTCTGCACCGTCAGCCCCCAAATCGGTATGCCCTCCTGCCCGTACTCTTGAATGTAACGAACGTAGTAGTCCGCCCAAGATTGGCGACATTCCGGCTTAAGCTTGCCTCCATTATTCATCATCCCGTTGGTTTTCATCCAGGCCGGAGGACTCCAGGGTGAAGCGAAGAGCTTTAATTTGCCGCCAGACAAATCAATGGCCTCGCGAATCATCGGAATCAGGGATTGCTGGTCATGCTCGATGCTGAAATGCTTAAGTTCTACATCGCCGTCCACTTCCGTATAGGCATAATTTGCTAGCGAGAAATCGCAGCTATTGATATGGGTGCGGCATAAGG
>CAZAUB010000489.1:0-2105 GCA_964488195.1 uncultured Methylobacter sp.
TATCATGGAGATAGTCCAAATCATCGAGCGCTTCATTGATTTCTTTGGCAACGCTAATCGTTCCGGCATTGGCGAGTGAGCAAAAATCGAGGCCGGGGCAGCAAATTATGTCGGTTGCGGTGCCGTTATTCGGTGTAGCCAGTTTCAGCGTAGTTAGCTGTTGCCACAACTCGAACAGATCGGCCTGTTTGACGTCGGCAAAAATCAGGTTTTGCCTGTGCGTGCTTCTGATTTCGCTAAAGCTGTAGCGGTCGGCTAGGTCGGCGACGGCATCAAGTTGCGTATCGGTCATGTCGCCTGGAGGCGAGTCCGGCGCTTTTAACGATAGGAATGCAGCGCGGTAGCCGGGTATTTTGTGCTCGGCAGTGTTGTATTTAACCCAGGTGGCAAAGGCCTTGTTTTCGAGCTGGTGCTGCGCAAAGCCGGTGTCTTGCGCGGCATTCGCTTCGTAGGCTGGCGGTGCAAACTGGGCTTTGATCGCTTCAATGTGATTGGCATTAAGCTCCAAATCATCCCGGATCAGCAGCCATTCTTTTTCAACCAATTCGGAGAATTTTTCCATGCCGGATTCTTTGACCAGGATTTTAATCCGCGCTTTGTATTTGTTGTCGCGGCGTCCGAACAGGTTGTAAATCCGCAGTATGGCTTCCAGATAAGACAGCAGGTGTTTCTTGTCCAGATAAGGTTTGATCACTTGGCCTATGATCGGTGTGCGCCCCAAGCCGCCGCCGACCAGCACCCTAAAGCCGACTTCTCCAGTTTCATTTTTAACCAGATGCAAGCCGATGTCGTGCAGTTGGGTGGCGGCGCGATCATGCGTTGCGCCGCTGACAGCAATCTTGAATTTACGCGGCAGGTAGGCAAATTCTGGGTGCAGCGTCGTCCATTGGCGGATAATTTCGCAGTAAGGGCGGGGGTCTTCAATCTCGTCGACACAAACACCGGCCAAGTGATCGGACGAGGTGTTTCTCAGGCAATTGCCGCTGGTTTGAATGGCGTGCATTTGAACTTCGGCCAATTCTTCAAGAATATCGGGAACTTGCTCCAGCTGTGGCCAGTTGAACTGGATGTTTTGCCGGGTGGTGAAATGGCAGTAATTTTTGTCGTAGGTGCGGGCAATATGAGCCAGCTTCCTGATTTGCTTGGAGTTAAGTAGGCCGTAGGGGCCGGCCACTCTTAACATCGGGGCGTGGGTCTGAATGTAGAGACCGTTCATTAAACGCAAGGCGCGAAATTGGTCGTCTGAAATGTTGCCTTTTAGAAAGCTTTCAGTTTGCCTTCTAAATTGGGCTACCCGTTGTTCGATGAGCGTTTGGTCGGTGTCGTTATACTGATACATAAATGAGCGTTGAGTGCTTGTCCAGACTAGTAATTACAACCAATAATCATATACTGTGGGTCATAAAATGACAAAGGTTATTGTATGGTGCTACTATTGTCCGCTAAATTTTGGGTGTTTTTGGTTAATTTTTTTGAAATAAAAGTTAGGGGGTTATTTTGGTGCGGTCATTGTTAGTCTTGTTGTCTCTGCTGCTGTTGCCTGGAATGGCGATGGCGGGTGGTTTTGAAAGTCTGGGTTTAACGGGAACGGAGCGCGGTATTTATACGGTTCTGATCTTTATTATCGCCTATGGCTTTGTGATGACCGAGGAGTTTACCCATCTGCGTAAATCCAAACCGGTTATTTTGGCGGCGGGTATTATTTGGGCAAATGCCTCCGTTTTAGCGAGTCAAGCAGGCGTTTCCGTCGAGGATATGCATAAGGCTTTTGAGTACAATTTAACTGAATATGCGGAGTTGATGTTATTCCTGCTGGTTGCGATGACGTACATCAATTCAATGGCTGAGCGTAACGTGTTTGAGGCCTTGCGTTCCTGGCTGGTAAGAAGGCAGTTTGGCTATCGCAAACTGTTCTTGATTACCGGCATTATTACGTTCTTCTTGTCGGCTGTTGCTGATAACTTGACGGCGGCTTTATTGGTCGGCGCGGTGGTGATGGCGGTAGGGGCGGATAATCCTAAATTTGTCAGCATCGGTTTTGTTAATTTAGTGGTTGCAGCCAATGCGGGCGGAGCGTTCTGTCCTTTTGGCGACATTACAACCTT
>CAZAUB010000490.1:0-2094 GCA_964488195.1 uncultured Methylobacter sp.
GTATCCATTTCCCGCGATTTGCTGATATCCCAATTCTGGCAAAAGTTGCAGGCCAGATTACAACCGGCGGTACCAAAAGAAAATATCGAGGTGCCGGGTAAAAAATGGTTCAGCGGTTTCTTTTCGATAGGATCAATGGCAAAGCCACTGGAGCGACCGTAACTGGTCATCACAATCTGATCATCCAGATTCTGTCTGACAAAGCACAGGCCGCGCTGGTCTTTGTGCAGCTTGCAAAATCTGGGGCAGAGATCGCATTGCACACGACCATCGTCCAGAGTATGCCAGTAACGGGTTCTTACGATATCTTTCGTAACAAAATCAGTCATTATTATTCTCCCGGTTCCGCTAATAAATCGCCGCTTTACTCAGTCAGCAATAAGGCGAGCGTAGGCATTACGATTTATTCAGTTATAAAATTTCTGTTTCCTAGCATGACCCATCAACGGGATAAAATAAATGATTTTCGTAGAATTAAGTAATGATACGTATAGATGTCAGATGGCTTTGACTCTATCATCGCGTGCTATTGATAAGCTGTCGGTTTGTGCTGTTGGATGGTTTGTTAATCACTCGGTAACAATTAAGTGTTACTATCTTGCGGACTGAAATACCGGAAACGCCAGCAGAGTTTTTCCGGCAACTGCTCTACACAGTTGCGCTGATCAAATAACAGGACAAGCTAATGAACAGACAACCCGCCGTAGCAGGTTCTTTTTATCCTGCAAATCCAGAGCAACTCCATCTGATGCTGGATCAGTATTTGAATGATGCTGTAACCGATGAAAAAGCGCCCAAAGCCATCATCGCGCCACACGCCGGTTATATTTATTCCGGCCCGATCGCCGCAAGCGCTTATGCACGGTTATCAAAAGCCCATGACCGGATAACCCGCGTTGTGCTTATCGGCCCCTCTCACCGTGTAGCTTTCAGGGGCCTGGCCGTGAGCAGAGCGGAGACATTTACCACGCCTTTGGGTGATGTCCCTGTAGATCAGGCGGCTGTGCAAGCTATAGTCCAACTGCCTTTTGTCGAATACATTGAGCAGGCGCACACCTTTGAGCACAGCCTGGAAGTGCATCTGCCTTTTTTACAGGAAGTGCTGGATAACTTTGGAATCGTGCCCATCGTTGCCGGTGAAGCGTCGCCCGAACAAGTCAGTCAAGTGCTTGATGCGCTGTGGGGCGGTGATGAAACGCTGATTGTGATCAGTTCCGACCTGAGCCATTATCATGATTATGCCACTGCTCAGCAGATGGATAAAGCAACCAGTCTAACCATAGAGCAGCTGCAATATGAGCATCTTGCCTCCGAATCCGCCTGCGGTAAAGTGCCGGTCAGCGGACTGTTAAAACTGGCCAGGAAAAAGTCACTGTCAGTCAAAACCATTGACCTGCGTAATTCCGGCGACACCGCAGGAGATAAAGCCAGCGTGGTAGGCTACGGCGCTTATGTCATTGAGTAAGGAGTATCGGCAACGACTGCTGGATTTGGCGAAAAGCTCCATTCAGCATGGTCTGCAAACAGGTCGAACTTTAAAAATCGATTTGGACGATTACCCGGAAGAATTGGCCGAGCGGCGCGCCACTTTTGTTACCTTGGAGATAAACCATCAATTACGCGGTTGCATCGGTATGCTTGAAGCGGTCAGGCCGCTGGCCGAAGATATTGCCGAAAATGCATTTTCCGCCGCCTTTAAAGATCCGCGCTTTCCTCCGCTGGCAACTCATGAGCTGGACAATCTGGACATACATTTGTCTATACTTACGCCCGCTGAGTCGGTAACTTTTAGTTTCGAACAGGATTTACTATCCCAATTGCAACCCGGCATTGACGGCCTGATTTTAGAAGAGGGGCACCGGCGCGGCACTTTTTTGCCGTCGGTATGGGAGTTATTGCCGGAGCCGGAACAATTTTTGCGGCACTTAAAACAAAAAGCCGGATTGCCGCCCGACTACTGGTCTAAAAACATCCGAATTTACCGCTACCACGCCGAAATAATAGGCTGAGCATATAAAGCGTTACACTTTCAACCAGTCCCTGAAAAAATCAGGGACTGGTTGAATCCACTTATAAAAAGCCTGAAAAACCGCT
>CAZAUB010000491.1:0-2087 GCA_964488195.1 uncultured Methylobacter sp.
GTCGTATGGCCTTGTCCTTAAGCTTTAGGTCATTCCAAAGGGCATTGGCGGATGAGGTCAGCTCGGAAAAATCGGCGAACAGCCAGGTTAAATCGTGATCCGCCAAATAGTCCCGATTATCTTCAAGAATACCCTCATATACACGCTTGTCCCGGTCATAATCCGGCAGCCATTCTTTATCTTTAAATAAGGCAAAGCCCTGATAATCGTCATGAGCCCTGTATTTGACGAAGCCAAGAAACAGCCGCTCGGTATGCGCTGAAAAATCAGCTCCGTACTTAAGCAAAAAGTTATTCAAATTATCATCGCTCAGTTTTTCGGCATGGACGATACTCGTTGCAAGCAGCATTAAAACGATAACCGACCCTCTGGCTATAACCTTCATAATCATCCTTATTGGGAACATACGGGCAGGGAGCACACTGCTATTTTTCCAGATACGTATAAGACGTCAGCCCGGCAATCAGCTCCCGCTCATATTCCTGCCGCTGCTGTTCGCTGAGATCGCTGTTAGCCAGTTTTTCCCGGTAGGCGGTTTTCAAATCTTCGCTGTTGATATGCACATAGTCCAGCAGATCATCGACATGCTCGCCTTCATGCAGGTCGTAAAAATGGTAACCCTGATTGTCGAGTTCGATGTTGATGGAATGGGTATCGCCAAACAGGTTATGCATATCGCCCAATATTTCCTGGTACGCGCCCAGCATGAAAAAGCCGATCAGGTACGGCTGCTTGCTGTCGATTTCATGCACCGGCAGGGTTTTTTCGATATTCTGCCCGTCGATATATTGGTCGATGCGTCCGTCGGAATCGCAGGTCAAGTCCTGGATAACGGCACGGCGCTTAGGCTGTTCATCCAGCCGGTGGATCGGCATGATCGGGAAGATTTGATCGATACCCCAGATGTCGGGCATGGACTGGAACAGCGAGAAATTGCAGAACACCTTGTCGGCCAGTTTCTCGTTCAGTTCCTTCAATATCGCGGCTTCGCTTTGATTGCTGGGATTCAGCTTATTCTGAAGCTGCCTGCACAGCAGCGCATAGTTGTTCTCCGCCTCGGCCAGTCCGGTAATGCTCAGTTTATCCTGGGTAAATTGGGTTCTGGCTTCGGCTAAATCGAATTGCGCATCATGATAATGCTCGACCAAATTGTGCGGCTCCGGCAAGGCTTGCAGCTCGGTGTGGTTGGTGTAAACCGATTCAATATCGGTCACATTGGTGATCAACACCGCATGATGGGCGGTCAGTGCGCGGCCTGATTCGGTAATGATGTCGGGCTGCGGCACCTGTTTTTCCGCACAAATATCGGCAAAACTGCGGACGATATTCTGGGCGTATTCATCCAGGCTGTAATTGATTGACGATTCGCGCCGCGAATGGCTGCCGTCATAATCCACGCCCAGCCCGCCGCCTGCATCGACGATCTTGACCTTTGCACCCAATCGATGCAGTTCGACGTAAAACTGCCCGGCTTCTTTCAGCGCTATTTTGATGTCGTGAATGTTGGCGATTTGCGAACCCATGTGGAAGTGCATCAGCTTCAAGGTGTCCAGCAAATCGGTTTGCTTGAGCCGTTCGATCAGTTGCAGCACCTCGGGGGCATGTAGGCCGAACTTGGATTTTTCGCCGCCGCTGTTTTGCCATTTCCCTGCGCTGATGCTGGATAGCCTGATCCTGACTCCCAGTTGCGGCCTGACATTCAGGCGCGCCGCTTCCTCAATAATCAGCTCCAGCTCCAGGGGCTTTTCAATGACCAGATAAAGATTCAGCCCCATTTTCAGGCCGATCAGCGCCAAACGGATATAAGCCCGGTCTTTGTAGCCGTTACAGACCACCACGCCTTTATTGGACAGCGCCATAATCGCCAGCAATTCCGGCTTGCTGCCCGCTTCGAGGCCTATGTTGTCGGCCGCCAAAATGCCTTCAACCACCTTGCGTTGCTGATTGACCTTGATCGGATAAACCGGCGTGTAGTTACCCTGATAATCATTATTGACGCAGGCTTTTTGGAAAGCGCAGGACAGCTGGGTAACGCGGTCTTTTAAAATATCGGTAAAACGCACCAGCACCGGCAAGGATAGTTTTTT
>CAZAUB010000492.1:0-2078 GCA_964488195.1 uncultured Methylobacter sp.
CGTGTCTATAACCGTTTCAAACATTAGCATCTCAAGAAGCAAAATGCAGGATGCATCCTAAAAGCTAAGGAGCAAACCATGAATGATAAAGAGCGGGTTGCCAAACATGCAGCCAGCCAAGTGACAGACGGGATGCTGGTCGGGCTTGGCACCGGCTCGACGGCGAATTGTTTTATTGAGGAACTGGCGCATCGTAGCCGTGAACAGGGGCTTAAAGTGACCACTGTCGCCAGCTCGGTTGCCAGTGCGATTAAGGCGCAACAACTCGGTTTGCTCGTGCTTGGTTTCGAACAGGTCAGTCACCTTGATTTTTATGTCGATGGCGCTGATGAAGTGTCGCCGGAATTAACCTTGCTTAAAGGTCAAGGGGCAGACTTGGTACGCGAAAAACTATTGGCAACCGCCAGCGAGCAATTTTTAGTGTTGGTTGAACCGAGTAAGTTGGTTGAGCGTATTGGCCAGCATTTTGCGATCCCCATTGAAGTGATGCCTTTTGCATGGCAACTGGTTAAAAAGCAGCTGGAAGCGAGCGGCGGGCGCGGTGATTTACGCCAAAATGCCAATAAAAACGGTTATGCGGTAAGCTCTTATGGTAACTTGATATTGGATATGAGCTTTGATGCGCATATCGATGCTGAAACACTGAATGACACTTTAAACAGTATCCCCGGCATTGTTGAGCATGGTGTTTTTTACGGGCTGGCAACGACGGTTTTGGTTGGTGGTGATGGTCAAGTACAAGAGCGGCAGGCGGGCAAATTTTAATAATAGTTAAGGTAAGCTTTCTACAAGCAGCGAAATAGGTTTCGCTACGCTCTCGGCAACTGCATGCATCGACTAGAGTCGCCTATTTTTGGTGCACTACCTCCTGCATAATCCACATGGATGCGGTGAAAGCTTCCGCTCCTGCTCACGCCCCTTACCTACATCCGTGTAGGCAATGCGGATATTGCAGGAGCAAATATCTGTCCATGCAGTCGTCCTCATCCTACCCAGGTCTCGACAGCTTTGGAACCGGCAAAAACAGTTTACAATATCGCTGTATTTTGTTCCCGGTTGTGCTATTCATTCTATGCCTCGATCCACGGTGTCGAGAAAAATCCCAGTCATACATTTGGAGGTACATTTTATGATTCAAATTGAGTTATTAGAACAACATATCGCTGAATTAGATGACGCTTCATTTTCAAAGCTTCGTGACTGGTTTATCGAGTTCGATCAGATGCGATGGGATAAGAAAATGGAAGCCGATTCTAACGCCGGAAAACTTGATTTCCTTATTAACGCTGCGCTTGCCGAACATCAGGCAGGAACGACGAGAGACCTTTGAAACACAAGACGGCTTCCAGCTTCTGGACTTGCTATGAAAATTTGCCGGTAGATATTCGCAATCTTGCCGATAAGAATTTTCAAATCTTGAAAGCCGATCCTTCTCATCCATCGTTGCAGTTCAAGAAAGTCGGCAAAGTCTGGTCTGCCCGTGTCGGTATACATTACCGAGCTGTTGCCACGCCGATTGAAAATGGTTTTCTGTGGGTCTGGATCGGTACTCATGCGGAATATGACAAGCTGCTTGCATAGTGCAGTCGCACCATCATATCGTACCCTACACTCAAGCTTCCTACTTTGGAACCGGCAAAAACAGTTTACAATATCGCTGTGTTTCATTCCCGGTTGTATTATTTAATCTATGAAAATCATTAATTTCCCTGCCGCTCAAGCAAATATTCATCAGATACTGTTTTTATTGCTGGTTATCGCCTTGGGTTCAACCGGGGCGTGGGCCAAAAGCACTGCGCCGGATGCCGGGCAAAAAAGCGCTGCGTTTGAAATCAATAAGGGGACGTTAAAGGCCAAAATCGAGGCCATCAACACCCGCGAAGGCATGGACGAGGCGACAAAATCCAAGTTGCTGTCTATATACCAAGCGGCCGAAGATAATCTGAGCAATATCGAAAAGTTTAAAGCGCAGACCGCCGACTTTAAGGCGGCCATCAAACAAGCGCCGGAGCAGACCAAAAAGCTGCAAAAGGAGCTTGAGCAGGCTTTGTTGAAAGTGTCCAAGCAAAAACAGGAGG
>CAZAUB010000493.1:0-2069 GCA_964488195.1 uncultured Methylobacter sp.
CGACCAAATCATCGCTGATCTGGAACAGAAATTTGCAACGACCGGTCTCGTTAATGACATTACCGCTTTCCTGGAGGTCGCTTTAAAAAATGGCTGGATCCAACAAAACTAATATCACCCCGCCGCGCTGGTTGCTGGCGGAACTGACTTATGCCTGCCCGTTACAATGCCCTTATTGCGCCAACCCGATTGATTATGCGAAACATCAATCCGAACTGAACACCGAGGACTGGAAGCGCGTACTCACGCAAGCCCGTAAAATGGGCGCAGTCCAGCTGGGCTTTTCCGGCGGCGAACCGTTAACCCGTAAAGACCTGCCTGAGCTGGTTAAACACGCCAGAGACCTGGGCTATTATTCCAACCTGATCACCTCAGGCTATGGGCTGACCGAAGAAAAAATCGTCGAACTTAAGGAAGCGGGACTTGATCATATCCAGGTCAGCATCCAGGCCAGCAGCCAGGAATTGAACGACCACCTGGCCGGTACCGAATCGTTCCAGCTCAAGAAAGAAGTCGCACATCTGGTCAAAAAACACGGCTACCCGATGGTATTGTGCGTGGTCATACACCGCGAAAATATCCATCAGATGCCGCAAATCCTGGAAATGGCTGAAGAACTGGGCGCAGACTATCTGGAGCTGGCGAACACCCAATATTACGGCTGGGCACATGCCAACCGTAATTTATTACTGCCTACCAAAGAACAGTTTGAACAAGCCGAGCAAATCGCGCAGGCTTTTAAAGAAAAAGTCGCAGGTAAGATGAAAATCTATTATGTGGTGCCGGATTTTTATGAAGACCGACCCAAAGCCTGCATGAACGGTTGGGGAACAACCTTCTTGACCATCGCACCGGACGGCGTAGCCTTGCCGTGTCATTCCGCCCGCGAACTGCCGGGGCTGGATTGCCCCAATGTGAAAGACTACAGCATTGAACAAATATGGAACGAATCCAGAGCCTTCAATTTTTTCCGTGGCTATGAATGGATGAAAGAGCCGTGCAGCAGCTGCGATGAAAAGGAAAAGGACTTCGGCGGCTGCCGTTGTCAGGCTTATTTATTGAGCGGCGACATGTACGCTGCCGACCCGGTGTGCAGCAAATCGCCTGATCACCATGTTATTCAGGAAGCGATAGATTCTGCAAAGGCAAGCGCCTTAGCTGACAATGAAAAACCGCTGATTTTCCGTAACAGCAAAAATTCACGGCTGTTGTCTTAATCAGAGGTATCACGAAAAATACTTATCAATATCAAGCGCTCCATGAAACACCCCTAAAATATCGATCTGTTCGGTTCCAGTTTTTTTAAGATAAGCAATCCGATAATGTCCGTACAACAATATCCTGATTTCGCCCTCTAATTCAGAGCGGTACTTGTAACCAATATCGGGGAACTGACAGAGAAGTTGAACTCTCTCGTAAATTCCTTCAATAACTCTAACAGCGGCAGATGGATTATCTAATTTGATGTAATCGAAGATTTCCTTCAGCCAACCCTCGGCTTCGGAGGTCCAGCTTATTACTGCCATGCCTGAATTCGATGCTTCATCTCTTCATTTGAAATAATACGGCCTTTCCTTGAGTCTTCCAGGCCGCTTTCCACCATTTTTTCAAATGCCAATTCACGCATAATCTCTTCATATGACGCATCATCAGGCTGCGCCTCAACAACGTGTCTGATAGCTTCTTTTGCTGTTGACATAACTCAAACCCCCTTAATATGAAAAAAACCTCTACAACCCCTCCCAAGGTGTGTACAAGCCGTCGACATTGACCCCGAACATATCCAAAACCCGGCCAACGGTTTCATCAGCCATTGCAGCCAGCGAATCCGATTTACTGTAAAAAGCAGGCATCGGCGGGAAAATAATGCCGCCCATTTCTGTTACGCTTGCCATGTTGCGGATATGCACCAGATTTAACGGCGTTTCTCTGGGCATGACCACCAAGCGGCGACGCTCCTTTAACACCACGTCAGCTGACCGTGAAATCAAGTTATCGCCAAAACCATGCGCAACCGCCGACAGGGTTTTCATCGAACACGGCGCGATAATCATCCCTTCTGTTTTAAA
>CAZAUB010000494.1:0-2068 GCA_964488195.1 uncultured Methylobacter sp.
ACCTATTTAAAGGACACGGAAGCGACCGAGCAGTTGGGCGCGAAACTTTGGGCGGAGTTGCCGTCAAAATGCCTGATATTTTTGCAAGGCGACCTGGGTGCAGGAAAAACAACGCTGGTCAGGGGTTTTCTAAGGGCGGCAGGTTACACCGGCGCGGTTAAAAGCCCAACCTATACCCTAGTGGAAGAATACACGATAGGCGACCGCAAGATATTCCATTTTGACTTGTACCGGGTTGCCGATCCCGAAGAGCTGGAATGGATAGGCATAAGAGATTATTTTGATCAGGATTGCGTGTGTTTTATCGAGTGGCCGGACATGGGCAAAGGCTTTTTACCCGAGCCGGACAGGGTCATCAGCTTGGTTGCGGAAGGAACCGGCCGCTCAGTAGATATGCATATATTTCCCCGCAATTAAAAATAAGTCATACAACTGACCTAGAAAAACAAATACATACTGCTATAATCTAATCCTGATTATCACTTTGTGAGTTGTGCCGATGGAAAGTTATTGGAAGGTCTTGTTTATTATTGGATTACAGTTATTGGCTGTGCCCGGTTATGCAGGGCAGGTCAATATCAGTTCATTGCGCTATTGGAATACGCCCGATCAAAATCAAATGCTGTTTGATGTGAGCTCTTCACCTGAGCATCGGGTTTTCCTGATGAACAACCCCGCGCGCTTGGTGATTGATATACGCAATGCCAATGTCAAGCAGGTATTAAGCCAGCCGCCGCCATCTCACCCGTTGTTTTCCCAAGTACGCGTTGCACCAAAAAATAAGACCGATTTAAGAATTGTAGTCGATTTAAAAAGAGAAATTAGCGCAAAAAGCATGTCATTAAGAACCAATAGCATGGATGGGCATCGCTTGGTTATTGAATTATTGGGCAAAGCCCCGGATAAATATGCAAAGGTTGAGGAGAGGGCTGAGACTAAAACAACTGCCGACAAAATGGCTGCTGTCAAAACGACGGAGAGCACAAAAGTTGTAGGAAAGCCCGTTAAAGAGCTTCAACCGGTTGCAGCTAAAAAAGCCCGGATTGAACCAACAAAAGTTGCCAATCGAGACAAAGGCATTATTGTTGCGGTTGATGCAGGTCACGGCGGTGACGATCCCGGCGCTCACGGACAAAACGGCACCGAGGAGAAAAAGGTTACGCTGGCCATTGCCAGAAAACTGGCGGATTTAATCAACAAACAGCCGGGCATGAAGGCCGTGATGGTTCGTAAAGGCGACTATTTCGTGGATCTTAGAAAAAGAATGCAAATTGCCAGGGCAGCCAAGGCCGATTTATTCATCTCAATCCATGCCGACGCTTTCCAAAACTCAACAGTCAAAGGCGCTTCGGTGTTTACCTTGTCCAACAAAGGCGCAACCAGCGAAGCCGCGCGTTGGCTGGCAGACAGTGAAAATGCAGCAGACTTGGTTGGTGGCGTCAGTCTTAACGATAAAGAGGATGTGCTGGCTTCCGTATTGCTGGATTTGTCGCAGACCGCGACCCAAGATGCCAGTGTGACTGTTGCGGGGAAGGTGTTGAGGAATTTTGAAAGCATCGGTGAGTTGCATTACGGCTCGGTGCAAAAGGCTGGGTTTCTGGTGTTGAAGTCACCGGATGTGCCGTCTATTTTGGTAGAAACCGCGTTTATCTCCAATCCGTCGGAAGAGCTTAAGTTAGTCAACACCGCGCATCAATCAAAAATAGCGCTGGCTATTTTTAATGGTGTGCGCAGCTATTTCAATAAAACCTCTCCCGAGGAAAACAGCGTAGCGGCTTTGGATATGTGATGAACAGGTTCAAGGTTCAAGGTTCAAGGCTAAAGGCTAAAGGCTAAAGGTTCAAGGTTCAAGGTTAAGCGCTTTAATTCACTTTCCACGAAAAGTACAAAAAGGTGCATATACTCATCGTACTCCAAAATTCGTTTTTTAAATTTCCATCCCCCTAGCCATCCTTAGTAGGCATCTAAACAGCACGTCATTCCGGCAGGGATTGCCGGGATCCACGACTGCATGGATGCAGGAGGTAGAGCACCAAAAGTAGGCGCTTTAGGCGACGCAGGAGCAGTT
>CAZAUB010000495.1:0-2067 GCA_964488195.1 uncultured Methylobacter sp.
GAACATGAAAAAGCCCTTGCCCGGCTTGAGGGCATCATTGGAGAACGGCCATGATTCAGTTAAGTAGGGTGGGCAATGTTTTTTGCCTTTATGCCCTCGGGTACACCACATTAATGAACCCATACTTTTGGTGTTGTAAATGGTGGGCAAAAAAGCCTGCCCACCCTACCTGGTTATTCAATAAAAGTGGTGCAGCAGCCATCTATTTCTTGCTGCTGGTAGCTGCACCGCCGGCATACACAGAAGAACCCATGAATCATGAAGGAGCGGATCACTTAGCCGCAGCCAAAGGAACCGATAGCCAAAATATCATGAACATCGATGTTGAACGCCTGCAATCGATTGGCGTCACCTTCGAGGAAGCCAAATACCGGCTCATGGAAGAAAACATCCGTACCGTGGGCCGCGTGGAAATCGACGAGCGTTTAATCGCCCAGGTGAATATCAAAATAGAAGGCTGGATTGAGCAGCTCTATGTGAACACCACGGGTGAACATGTCAAAAAAGGCCAGATACTGTTTACCCTGTATAGCCCTGAACTGGTGGCAACCCAGCAGGAATATCTGCTTGCCTTGCAAAGCGCAAAAGCGTTGGGAAACAGCGAGTTTCCCGAAGTTGCCAGAGGCGCGAATTCGTTGCTTGACGTGGCGCGTCGGCGGTTACACTTGTGGGATATTGAAAACTACCACCTGCGTGATCTGGAACGTACCGGTGAAGTGCTGAAAACCCTGCCGATCCATGCGCCGCTTACCGGCACGGTCATTAATAAGACCGCTTTAGCCGGCATGCACGTTAATCCCGGCGATCAACTTTATACCATTGCCGATCTGACCAAGGTGTGGGTGCTGGCCGATATCTACGAATATGAACTGCCTTTGATAAGACCGGGCCAAACTGCATCTGTCAGTCTGTCCTACGCACCAAAAAACCAGTATCAAAGCCGGATCGATTTCATTTATCCGACGGTTGACCCGCAAACCCGCACCGCCAAGGTTCGCTTCGTACTGGATAACCCGTCGGAAATTTTCAAACCGGGAATGTTTGCTAATGTGGAGCTTGCCGTGCCGCTGGGGACTCGGTTGGCAGTGTCCAAAAATGCGGTGCTGGAAACCGGGGAGCGGCAGATCATCTTTATTCATCTGGGCGGCGGCAAACTTGAATGGCGCAACGTAAAAACAGGCCAGCGCAGCGGTGACTGGATCGAAATTCTGGAGGGGCTGCACGAGGGCGAACATATCGTCACCTCGGCGAACTTCCTGCTCGATTCCGAGAGCCAGCTCAAGAATGCAGTTGGTGGCATGAAAGGGATGAAGCATTGAGTTTATTATTAATTGAGTTTTTTAATTGAGGTTTTTATTATGAGTGGCTGTTGCGATCATGGTTGTTCTTTAGATCGGCTGCGCGAACGACAACGCGGAACGTTACAGATCGTTCTCGTTATCAACGCCGTGATGTTTCTGGTCATCCTTGCCGCTGCATTGTATGGAAAATCATCTGCCCTGTTGTCCGACAGCCTTGATAATCTCGGAGACGCATTGACCTATGGCCTTAGTCTTTACGCGGTTTCAAGGGAGCGCGTCTTCAAGGCCAAAGTAGCCCTATTCAAAGGTGGTCTCATTTTTCTAGCCGCTTGCACCGTGGCTGCTCAAGTAGGGTACAAACTGCTTGACCTCACCGTCCCCGTGTTCGAGGTTATGGGTGCCTTCAGCCTTCTAGGCCTTGCCGCCAACTCCCTTTGCCTTTTTCTTCTATGGCGCCACCGCCGTGAAGACGTGAATATGAGTTCGGTTTGGGAGTGTTCGCGAAACGACATTGCGTCGAATCTGTCTGTTTTTGTCGCGGCCGGCGCGGTCTGGCTCACTGGCTCGGGCTGGCCCGATATTATCGTTGCCTCCTGTCTCGTGCTACTGTTAATGCGCTCCGCCATCGGCGTTATGGCCGCAGCAAAGGCGGATATGGGTGCGGCCAGCTAATGTTACTGCAAACCTTTGGATCGGAACAATGAGGTAACCGTCATGGTCGAAAAAATCATAGAATTCAGCGCCAAAAACCGCTTCATCGTCTTTC
>CAZAUB010000496.1:0-2061 GCA_964488195.1 uncultured Methylobacter sp.
GCCTTCCAACCGAAACGCCAACCTACGCCCTAGACCTTATCAAGTTTGCCAAGCTCTCAGAATAACCTTTGTCAGTTTGGATGGGCTGATCCAAGAAAGGGAATATAAGGCCTTGCATTGTGCAGATCTCTAAAATAAAAGCATCACCGATGAACTATTCAGAACCTGTCCTCCTTGTTACGGTTAGGCAAATGTCGGTCACGGTCATAGGGTAGCGCTTCATGTTCCGGCATGGTGTCATTGGGCCAGTCTTTGGCCCAATGACACCGATCTTCTTCATCGGCGTAGTAGCGTAGATAAAGCTTATTATCCAGCTCACTGCCGCTGCTTACTAAATCGATGTGACAAGCCGAGTCCTCGTTGACCGGCATGTCTGGAGTTTCCTCCCGCAACACCTCATGCCACAATTCCTCATACAGCTCCCGATCGCTGAGATGGTCAGTGCTGTACAGAAACGTCCGCAGCATCGCTAAACTACGAATCACTTCCCACAGCTTGGCGTTCAATTGCGAATCATCCAGTTCTTCCGGGGCAGGCAACTCCATTCCGCCCTGCACCAGCTGATCGAAAGACGTGGCTTCCTCGAAGGCTACCAGATTTTCCCCGAGCCGTTCCTGCATTTCTGCATTTTCTTTGGTTTTTACGGATTTTTTGGGCATTGCGGTGTCCTCCAGAATTGTTGTAAATCATGTTTGTTGTTTGCGCTAGCTGCCTGATGCCCGGCTCGAAATATTTTGCATCGCTGTACGTGTAGCTGACAACAAAAAACGTTTGCAACCCCATCTCGTCTGGAGAAGTTTATACCGCTATTAAAGCTTGGAAATATCAGGCACAAGCACGCCTGACAGGACTGATCGGTTCACCAAAACAAATTTATATCGTAATGACGAAAGACGGTATCGGCACTGGCTAGATTTAGCTTTTCTAATTTAGACTGAATTAACAGCAGCCTGTCGAAAGGATCTTTATGGTGAGAAGGTAAATCGGCTAATGCAAAAATATGATGCGTTTCAATGGGTAATATTTGCAAGCCATTATTAACGCGTTGCTCTTCAATCAAAGTGCTGAGCGGTAACGCAAGGTCGAGTTTTCCAAGCTGATGTTTGATTTGCATTTCCCAAATGCTAACGACGCTTAAAAATATATCGTTGTTTATGTCGTAATAGGCAGTTAATACTTTTTCAGGGATTTTTTCGGGCGCGTTTCTAAGCCATAAAAAAGCATGAGTATCCAGCAAGATATTCATTTTTCGCCTAGCCAAAAGTCATCGGCTAACGGTTCATCAAAATCCTCACGAATCACAATTTTATCTTTGTATTCGCCTACAGTTCTTTTTTTAATGGATTGTTTTTGTTGCTGTTTACGCAAGAAACCAACGAAGTCGGATACTTGTTTTTGCAGTTCAGGCGGTAAAATTTCAATTTCTTGTAATAATTCTTGACTGTGCATTAGCATTCTCCCGTTTATTGATTAATATAATACATTGCCGTCTGTTCGTCCGCTTTAATAGCCTATTTCAATTGTATATTCGATATTCTACATCGTTCCACATTCTGAGTGGGGACGATATAAAGCCTACCTGATTTACAGTTATGGCATAATCGATGTATTCGCAAATAACCTTTACTAATGTCATGGTCAATCTTCCACTCAGCCATAATGATACCGCCAAAGCTGATGCTGCTTTTGGGCAGCAATTATCTTCAAAAGCCATAGCCTCGGATTTACATGACAAAAATTGACAATGTTTGTATTCTTAGTGCATCCTGAATCCTGGAGGCGTTTCTCATGCATATTTCATTAACACCAGAACTCGAAGCCATCATCAAAGAAAAAGTCACTTCCGGTTTATATAACAATGCCAGCGAAGTTATTCGTGAAGCACTGCGATTTATGAAAACCAACGAAGAGCTGATCAATCAAATGAAGCTGGATCACTTGCGGTCGAAACTGGCGGAGGGTGAACGTGATCTTCTTGAAGGCCGGTATACCGAACTCAAACGGGAACAGCTGAGCGATCATTTTCAGCTGATAAAAAATCGCGCAATTGACCGTATTAAC
>CAZAUB010000497.1:0-2052 GCA_964488195.1 uncultured Methylobacter sp.
ATTTCCAAAACATTGCAATCGCCCTGACGGGTATAGGTCACCGAATCCATCAAAGTACGGATGAAGAATATGCCCATGCCGCCTTCTTTGGGATGATCAAAATCCGGCAGCGGCACGGATTCCAGATCGAAGCCCTGGCCGTGATCGTACACCTTGATATTCAGCTCATTTTCATGAATATGGATAGATATTCTGACGGTGTCTTTAGGGTCGCCAAAGTTTCCATGTTTGATGGCATTGACGGTCGCTTCCGTTAACACCAGATTTAAATGATAAGCCAACGCCTCCCGGTCACCGGAAAATTCATCCAGTTCTTTCGCTATATGCTCACCGATACTTCCGATCAAATCCAGATATTTGGTCTGCGTCGGAATGATTACTTCGACCTGAATAATCGAATTACACATACTCAACCCCTAGGTTTCGTTGTCAAAAGCCTCATTTAAATCCGCATAGATATCAAACACCCTGTCCAACCGAGTTAACTCAAACATCGATAACACCTGTTGCTGCATATTGGCTATAGCCAACTTGCCCGACTTGGCCGCTGCATTTTTATAGCCTGACAGCAACGCGCCCAAACCGGAGCTGTCAATAAAACGCACCTGTTCCAGCTGGACTATAATGTTGACTTCGCCCTGCTCTATCAGGTGCAAAACAGCTTCCTTTAATTCACCTGAATTGTGCGCATCTATCCGTTCTTCCTTGATAAAAAGAACAGTGCTGCCGTTTATTTTTTCCTGTTTCAAATTCATAGGCTTTTCTTGAGTGTGATGAATATTTAAAACAAACCCTGTAATCGAATCATAGCACCATAAACAACATTACAAATTTATTATCCTAAAAAACCGGTTGGCGTAGCTTTCATTACCCCGCGTTAATTTGCGGCGCACCATGATTTGCCTCATCGTGTTCATGCGCGACAGTGCGAAGATGGACGTCCCGCTGCGGAAAAGGAATTTCTATCTTATGCTCACGCAGGGCTTTTTCAAGCCGAATGTGTAAATCATGCGCGACCGGCAGTCGGTTTGACAATTCACTGACAAAAATACGGATGGAAAAATTCAGCGCACTATCGCCAAAACCGACCAGCAACACGCTCGGCTCAGGCTCGGAAAGCACCAACGGCATTGATTGCACCGTATCCATCATGACTTTATGCGCCAGATCGACATCGGAACCATAAGCGATACCGACAGGGATCACCACGCGGGTTATCGCATCGCTTAAAGTCCAGTTGATAAGCTGACTGGTGATAAAGGTTTTATTCGGCACGATCAGATCTTTTTGATCCATGTCGATCAGTGTGGTGGCACGCATCTGGATACGGCTGACTTTGCCGGTGACGCTGCCGATGGTGACGGTATCGCCGACCCGAATCGGGCGTTCAAACAGCAGGATAATGCCCGACACCATATTGGCGAAGATTTCCTGCAAACCGAAACCCAACCCGACACTGAGCGCCGCTACCAGCCACTGCACCTGCGACCAGCTGCCGCCCAGCTCGTTTGCGACGCTGATAAAGCCGATCGAAAATAACACATATTTAGCCAGCTGATTAACCGCATACCGCCCGCCTGCCTCTATCGACAAGCGCCTGAATATCAATAATTCCATCACGCCGGAAAAATTTCGTACCGAGACTACCGCAATAAAAACATATAATCCGGCCAGTAACAGATTGGTCAGGGTTATCGGCTGATAGCTTTCCTGGTTATCGATATTAACCAGATGCTGCCAGAGTACGATACGATCCAGAAAGGAAAAGGCCGGCAGGATGTTTTTCCAGATCATCCAAAAACCGATCACCAGCGTAAAACCGATAAAGACATTCAGCAGCTTGATGGTTTGAGCATTTATTTTAGGAATATCGATTTGTTGCTCATCAACCGGCAACACCGGGTCTTCCGATCCGGCCAGATGCTTTTCAGGAATCGCCGCCGTTTTGCGTTTTTGTCTGGCATTGGTAATAGCCAACTGCCGGTTAACCAGCGTTAACCAGCGAAACACCAGTGCATAAATAATGACAGTCGAAAAAATCAGCCGCAGGGT
>CAZAUB010000498.1:0-2040 GCA_964488195.1 uncultured Methylobacter sp.
AAAAACAGGAATCGGTAAGCGCTGCTTAACCTCGTTTATTTTGGATTCTATGCCGGTCGCTTTTGGATTGAACAGTGCATCGCCTAAACCTTTCCACGTCCAACTGCCGATGATATTCATAGGGATTGCATAAAACTTTGTGGGCTTAATGTGATAATTATCATGCCAAATACAAGCATGGGTTATCTCCATAAAGTAAAGGATCGTCATATGCCGACCTGATTAAAAGTTGAGGTATGACTTTTTTGGTTTGTAAGGCGTTAAAAAGTTGGAGTCGCAGGTTTAATAGCCAGACAAAGTCATATCAATATTGAGCGCTACCCAATTTACAACTCTTTTTTATGCGCTCTCAGGTAGAGCCACGCGAAACCCATCGCATCTATGATGGGTTTCGGCTATAGCCTCTACCCATCCTACCGCCTACTCAAGATATTGAATCAATCCGGCTGACAATCTCGCTGGATGCCAACTCCAGGCCCTGCTTATAACATTCGCTGGCCCTGTCTTTATCGCCTTGCGCAAACAATAAATCACCGAATAGTTGATAAGCCGGAACGGTAGGTTCTATTGATAGACTTTTGGTCAGGTAAGTTCCCGCTTTCTGGTTATCGCCGCATCTCATACTCAACTTGCCCAGAACGGTCAGGAACACGGCATCCCGAGGATGCATAGGCAGCCATTGCTCGGCTGTTTCAAGCTGCCTTGCGACGTCAATCGATTGAACATTACCAAACAACACCACCAGCGTTTGATCCCAGGTTGTCGACAAGGCTCTTGCCAAACCGCCTTCAACCTTTGCACCCGCTCCTGCATCAATCATCGCGGCAAAATAGATCGCCGAAACACCTTTCATATTTCTTATGTAATCGGGAATTTCCGACCACAGTGCTTCAATTTCATTAACGCTGCCTCGCTCGGCCGCCTGTTTTAACAATTTGCTGAATGCTTCGGTTTCCAGCAGTTTTATCTCGGCTTCCATCAGCACTTTATTGGTGTTTAATGACGGAATCAGTTTTCGGATGCCTTCCCAATCACCGGCTTGTTGATAGGCTTGATGTAATAATTTTAAAACATTGGCGTGAGTTGGATCTATCGAATGCAGGCGTGTCAGTGTTTCCAGGGCTTGTTCGAACTGTTTTTCCGATAAATGCAATTCCGCCTGAGTCAGGCCTATCGCCACATCGGAGCCCGGCGCATGGTCGGCCGCCTTTTTTAGGTATTCATCCCTTTTATCAATCGCACCACGGGATTGTGCAGCTCTTGCTGCGGTCAGATAGTGGATCAACGGCGCGCCGCTGTGCGAGGCGTGTTTAATCAATACTTTTTCGGCTTTTTCCCAGTTGCCTTCGGCGGAATCCACCAGACCTGCAATCAAGGCTTCCTGGGAGCGGTTAAAATTAATGTTTTTGCCGCGATTTTTGACTTGGCCCGGCAATCTGAGCAGCCAGCCTAACAATCTGAAGAAGATATAAAACACAAAAAATCCCATGATCAGGCTAACCGCAAAAACGATTAACGATGTTTCCAGGGACCAATAGCCGATGCCGATCAGCACATAACCGGGATTTTCAAATCCGCCCAGCCATTTATAGGCTACAAAAGCGGCAGCAATGGCAAGAAGCAACGAACCCAGAAAATACACTATATTTTTCATCATGTACTCTCTGGATTAATGTGCGGCAGGTGCTGCTTCAACCGGTTGTCGCACCGGTTCCTTCGGCAACTGCTCCTTGCGTTGCTCTACCTCCTGCGTCCGTGCAGTCGTACCGGTTTCGACACTTCCGCCATCCTTCGTTGTCGGTGGTTCAGCGGGGGGCGCTGTCTCGGTTGGTTTTACCGCTTCGGCTGGTGTCACTGTCTCCACTGGTTTTACGGGTTCAACCGGTTTTGCGACCTGTTCGGGTTTTACTTTTTCAGCAGTCGGCGTGGCTTTATCGACTTCCAGCCTTAGCTTGGTAATATCCCTGAGCATTTTCAAAGACAGACTGATGTCGGGAAAGTGGCTGCGGATTTTAATGGCATTAAACCTGTCCAGCTCAG
>CAZAUB010000499.1:0-2039 GCA_964488195.1 uncultured Methylobacter sp.
ATGTGGATTATGCAGGAGGTAGAGCAACGCATGGAGCAGTTGCCGAGAGCAATGCAGGAGCGATTGCCGAGGCGAAGTCGCCCCTACATGGATGTAGGAGCAGCGTAGCGGTGTGCCGGGGCCGGTCTACAAAAAAACTTGAGCCAACAGCAATTTTTCGAATTGATCCGCAGGCACTGGCGGACTGGTCAAATAACCCTGATATAGATCACAACCTTGCGCTTGCAGGAATGTGAGCTGGGCCTTGGTCTCCACACCTTCGGCCAGCACCTTGAGGCGTAATGTATGCGCCATAGCGACAATGGCAGCAGTGATCTCCATGTCGTCCCGATGATGCGGGATGTCGTCGATAAAGCTTTTGTCGATTTTCAGTACGTCCAGCGGAAACAGCTTGAGGTAAGCCAGGGAGGAATAGCCGGTGCCAAAATCATCGATAGCGAGACGTACACCCAGCGCATGCAGACCGTTCAGAACCTGGATGGCCTCATCCTCGCGCTGCATCAAGGCGCTCTCGGTTAGCTCCAGTTCCAGGCGATTGGCGGGGAAACCGGTCTTGGCCAAGGTTTCGGCCACGATTTCTTCTATGCTGGTGTGCAGAAACTGGTGTGGCGAAACATTTACCGCCAATGTTAGCGGTTGCAGACCGGCTTCGATCCAGCGTTTACCTTGGCGGCAGGTTTCTTTCAGAATCCAGTTGCCGATAAGTGTAATCAGCCCCGTTTCTTCGGCGACTGAAATAAAGCGTAGCGGTGGAATCAGTCCTTCATCGGGATCCTGCCAGCGGATCAGCGCTTCGGCGCCCACAATGCGACCACTGTCCACATTCACCTGCGGTTGATAGAACACCCGCAGCTCGCCTTTATCAATCGCCCGGCGCAAACGCACTTCGAGATCCATGCGGGCGCGTGCGGAACGGGTGAGATCCTCCGAGAAATATTTGAAGCGGCCGCGCCCTTCGGCCTTGGCTTGATAAAGAGCGGTATCGGCCTGTTGCAACAACTCCACCGGGGTCGTGCCATGCTCTGGAAACAGGCTGATACCGATGCTGGCGCCGATATGCACTTCCTTGCCGTTGGACAATAGCCAAGGCTTGCCTAATGTAGTAATGATGTCATTGGCCACCCGCGCGGCATCTTCCGGCTGTGCGACATCCTCCAGTAATACGGTAAATTCGTCGCCGCCCAGTCGGCACACCGTGTCGATGCCGCGCAGACTGGAGTTAAGCTGCTTAGCCACCTGTTGTAACAGCTCATCGCCGGCCAGATGACCAAAGCTGTCATTCACATCCTTGAAACGATCCAGATCGATCATCAGCAGGGCTAGTATTTTTCCTTCACGCAATGCGACTTTGATGGCATGTTCTATCCGTGAGAGCAGTAATAAACGATTGGGTAAGCGGGTGAGCGGGTCGTGATGGGCAAGAAAGTCAAGCTGTGACTCGGTGGCCTTGAGCTGGGAAATGTCGGCAAACACCCCGATATAATTGGTCAGTTCGCCCGATTTGTTGACGACCGCACTGATACTGAGCAGCTCGGGATACACCTCGCCGTTTTTGCGTCGATTCCAGATTTCGCCCTGCCAATGACCGGTCGTCGAGATGCTGGCCCACATTTCGGCGTAGAATCCTGCGTCATGTCGGCCGGAACGTAGCATGGTGGGCTGTTGACCGATGACTTCGGCTTCCGAATAACTGGTGATGTCGGTAAACGCACGGTTTACCCTTAGGATGCGTTTGTTCACATCGGTCATCATTACGCCTTCACGGGTGCTTTCAAAAACCGCTGCGGCTTGAAGCAGACGGTCATCGCTCAGCTTGCGTTCGGTAATGTCGCGCACGCCAATGACATAGGCCTGTCGGCCTTCCCACTCAATGGGCGCGGAACGCAATTCCGCCCAGCCCAAGCCGCTGCGGCGAATCAGGTTGATTTCCTGGGGAGCGTCACTTGGACTTACGGGGATGGCAAGCTTTGTCCCCAGCAGTGTATCCTGATCAAAAATGCGTTCGGCGCTCTGGTTGGTATACAGGACAAAACCCAGTT
>CAZAUB010000500.1:0-2036 GCA_964488195.1 uncultured Methylobacter sp.
CCGGATATTTTTTGTGTTTCGGTCACATATTCACCGGCAATGATCTTGATATAACCACCTTCTGCCAATGGGACATGAGGTATTTCCGCAGCGGCAAACTCCTGGTAATGCGGCGGTTTCATTTTTTCTTTAGCAGGCAGGTTAATCCATAGCTGAAAACCGTGTAGCAAGCCATTTTCCTGTTCCGGCATTTCTGAATGAATAATGCCGTGCGCAGCCGTCATCCATTGCACATCGCCGGCACGCAGATGCCCTTCATTACCCAGATGATCGCGGTGCAACATCGCGCCTTCCAGCATATAAGTCACAGTTTCAAAACCGCGATGCGGATGATCGGGAAAACCGCCGATATAGTCCGCCGCCTCATCCGACCCAAACTCATCCAACAAGATAAAAGGATCAAAGGCGTTTTTTTGCTGCGGACTGACGATACGTTTCAGTTTAACACCGGCGCCATCCGAGGTATTTTGCCCGGTGATAACAGCCGCGAGTTGTCGTGTTTGCCTATTCATCTTTAGCCTCCAGTAGTTTTGCCTCGATCAGAGCGTCCAGCGAATACCGTCCACCGCCGATAAATATCAGCGCTACGTTTGCCGATAATAAAGCCAGCGCATATTCAATACCGTGCGTATCCAGAAAAAAGCCGTTACCCCAATGCACCCAAAACAATGCCACCAGCATCGTTATCGCATTAATCATCGCCGCCGGACGTGTCAACAAACCCAGGATTAAGGCGATACCGCCGAAAAATTCAGCGCTGCCCGCCAATAACGCCATCACAAACCCTGGATTTAAACCCACCGATGCCATCCATTGCCCTGTTCCTTCCAATCCGTAACCGCCAAACCACGCGAATAATTTTTGGCCGCCATGCGCCGCCAGGATTAAACCGATAGGAACCCGCAGTATGACAGCTTCCAAACCCGCGCCAGAAACAAGTGTTTTATTGATTATTTTTTTCATAACAACCTCATAAATGTTTAATAATTTGAAACTTCGAGTTCATTATAGGATTGCCTTAAAGAATAAAAAGCGATAGATTTTGCTTAATAGATTCAAAATATTTGAACAATAAACACGAACAGACAGCATGAAATATCCTATCACCCTCGATGCGCTGGAAGTACTGGATGCAATTGACCGGAAAGGCAGTTTTGCCGCCGCGGCTAATGAACTGTTTCGGGTTCCTTCGGCAATCTCTTATACCGTACAGAAACTGGAACAGGACCTGGATGTGGTCTTGTTTCGCAAGGAAGGCAGAAAAGCCGTATTAACGCAGGCCGGGAAGGTATTGCTTGAACAAGGCCGGGAAATTCTGGAGGCAACGGAACGCTTGGCCATAGTCGCAAAAAAAACCCATAGCGGCTGGGAACCTGTTTTCAATATCGCGATAGATTCGATTTTAAACTTTGATTTCATCTATCCGTTAATAGCCAGGTTTTACGAGATACTGCCGGATATTGAAATCAATATTTATGAGGAAGTATTGGGTGGCGCTCAAGAAGCGATAACCAGTAATCGAGCTGATCTGGTGATAGGCGCAGGCGCTGAACCCACGCCGAGTCAGGGCATTAAATATCACACGATTCAGCAGATTGAATGGATTTTCGCAGTTGCACCGGAGCATGAACTGACCCAAGCATCACTGCCGCTATCCCGGCAACTGATTGAGCGGCACCGTTTTATCGTGGTAAGGGATTCATCCAGAAATCAGGCACCACAAAGCCATCGTGTTTTCAGCAAGCGTCCGGTATTGAGCGTGCCGTCGGTGACAGAAAAAATACACGCCCTATGCTTGGGTTTAGGTGTCGGCTTTTTACCGGCTCACCGGATTCAAAGTATGCTTGAACAAGGTCTGCTTATCGCTCTGCCGGTAGAAAACACAATACCGTTAGAAACTATCAACATGGCCTGGAAAACAACAAATAAAGGCAAAGTCTTGCGCTGGTTTATCGAGCGGCTATCCCTGCATGATTTCACTTAAGGGGACAGGAAATAACTCAAATACCATTTATCGTGTTCTATAGTAGGATACA
>CAZAUB010000501.1:0-2035 GCA_964488195.1 uncultured Methylobacter sp.
GTCGGATCGGCGTTCTCGTTCACCGTCAACGAAGCCGAGGTATGCTTGATAAAGAGGTGTAGTAATCCGCATTCTATGGCAGCCAATTCCGGAATAACGTTCAGGATCTCACCGGTGATCAGGTGAAATCCCCGGCTTTTTTCTGATAATGAAAACTCTTTTTGTACCCACATTAACAAAACCTGCTGTATGAATTGAAATACCGCTCTAAACGGCGACTTTGGGTTCTCATCTAGCCTTATTATAGTTGGCTCAATGATCTTGCCAAGCGATGCAATGCCTCACTGCCGTGACTGAACAGCGGCCAGCCGTCGCCGGTCAAAACGGCTTTAATATCAGGCAAATCGGCGATGCGTTTGACCGATTGGATGGCCTTGCCTTTATCGGTCAGCTTTGCGTCCGGCAACATGCACAATTCACCGCCGACATGGCAGCGGATTAAATCGCCGGTTATCAGTGTGCCGTGTTCCAAAAGCAGCGCCAATTCTCCCGGCGTTTTAGAGCCGTTAAGCTGATAGGCAATCAGTCCGGGCACGATTTCTTCGTGATCGTGAATCCAGCGGGCGCATGACAGCGGAAACGTGTCTTCCTCGGCTGCCGGGCCGTAAATCGTCGCACCGGTAACTTCGGCTATATGTTCGGCATCACGGCAGTGGTCGCTATTGGTGATGACGATAAAACTGACACCGCCCAGACTTTGCAAATGGCTGTGATCGTGCTCGGACATCGGCAAGGGGTCGATTAAGACATTACCGCCGTCACGCACCCACAGTACACTGTGAAAATCCAGGTTGCGCTCCCGATTAAACTCCGACCAGCCGAACAGGTCTTTTCTGTGTAATTGTTTCATTGCGAATCTCCCGAATTAATAATTTCATACCCGGTCATATACGCACATCATACATCAAAAGTCGGCAGTATTACCTAAAGCTAAAACTGGATTTTTAACACCGAAAGATATATGTCATTAGCACCCGATAATTTCCCGCAACACCGATGTGGCGTAGCTCCCCGGCGGCAGGGTAAAGCCAAGTTCCAGCGTCGTGTCATCAACAAACTGCCAGCATAAATCCTGCACATTAACCCTTAATGCGCGTCTATCGCGGTCAACGGCACTCGCTATCAAACCCTGCGCAAGTTGCTCATACTCATCAATCACCGCTTGCTCGATAGCTAGCGCATCGGCTGACACATCGGCATTTCCCCTGCCCCATAATACGCCGGTAGGATGAATTTCTTTTTCCGCCAATCGCCGGATGATTTCCGCGTCCGGCTGATCCGACTGGAAACAGCTGTGCGACAAATCAAACTGGTAAGTATCGCCCGCAACCGGCTGGTTCCAGTTATTTTGCGTTACCCGCTCAGCCAAAAGCAGGTTGAACAGATAAGACCTGGCTGCCGACAAATAAATGCTGCGTTGCTCCCGGCCCACTTTCGCTCCCTCAAACATACTCAAGGCCTTGCTGACATTTTGGCCCTCATTGCCAAAGCGTTGCGAGCCGAAATAATTGGCAATGCCGTGGGCTTTAATCTGTTCCAATTGCCGGATGGTTTTTGCCTGATCGCCCTGCCAGTCACGGATAATCAATTTAAAGCTGTTACCCGACAACACACCACGATTGAGCTTTCTGGCATGGCGGACAGAGTGCAGCACCTTCATGCTGTCCGATTCAAACTGCGTCCAGTCGGGATTAGCTTTGCCGGGCAACCAGACGCTGAACCACTGTGTCGTGACCGCGTAGCGGTCTTTTAAGCCCGCATAACTGACATCGCGTTGCCTGACGTTGGCAAACCTGGACAATTGTCTGGCGATATATTCGGTGTTTTCACCTTTCTTTTCTATTTGCAAAAAGGCATGTTCGCCCGCGCCTGACGGCTCAAAAGACAGATTTTCTTTAACGATAAAGTCTTCGGGTAAACTGCGGATTTTTCCGGAGCCGGAAGGTTGTCCATAAACGTAAGGCCAGACGGGGATTTCAGTGTTTTGCATTAGGGAAAGCGACTCGGCTGTTTTTTAACTTAGTAATTACTCAAC
>CAZAUB010000502.1:0-2032 GCA_964488195.1 uncultured Methylobacter sp.
CTTTTTATCGGCGCGTAGCTGTCAATTACGTTTCCTGAACTGAGCAATTCCATGGTTATTGCTCCGCCAAGCTTTTTTTCAATGTGATAAAAAGACACATAATCGGCCAAATCCTCATTCCATGACGAGCCGCTGTAGAAACTGACGAAAGGTGCTTTCATCAACTGCGAAAACATCTCTGAGAGTTCGGATCTCGGAATAGTCCCCTTCTTGGGAAATGATCCATAGGGGTTAAGCTCACCGCGATGCATGAAGTCATATTGTGGCGCAGGTTGTAACCAGTTTAGCCAGACCCTTTCGGTGAAATCGGAAATCTTTTGGGGGCGACCGATCAACCGCCGATGATGATGATCGAAGTAGGGCGTTGCCCTGAATTCAATGTCAACCAGATGCGCTCCTTCGTGCAGCAAACCATACATTAGGGCCTTGTAATCCGTTTGAGTTCGCACACGGATCGTCGGCGATGCTGCTGAGTTGTCGAACAGGGAGTCGTTCTTGTAGCTCAACCAGTCGTCAAGGGAAACAGTAAATAGCGAACTGTTGAGAATGATGTAGTAGTAAGTATGTCCCTCTTGATCAACAGCCCAGTTCGCCAACCCTGCGCCAGAAAATCCGTCAATGAGGTAAACCGCCAGCAGCTTCTTTGCAAAGACAGTCTGGTGCGCGTGAGGGAGCAAATCAATATATGACTGGAAAAGAGCCAAGTCATCCGCACTGGGCGTTCGCGCTACGTAGCGGACGGCACTGGTAATGCCTATCGACTTTTCATGATCCTGTGTTGCCTTAAGAAGTTCGGCGGGCATTTTCTGCAGGCGCGCCGCAACCGGCTTGGACAAGTTGCCCTGCAAGCGTTGAAAGAGCCGCAGTTTCCACGCAAAAGCCTCTTCATACTGGGAGTCGCGGGAAATACACGCCGTCAGCAATACCGCCAGCAGCGAAAAGCAAATAATAGATGATACAGCTCGATACGGCCCATATTTCTTCATATCAGTTTTTGCGCATAACCTGACATATACGGCATAAATGGCCTCTTATAAAAAATCTAATTTGTCGTATCTGCCTCATAAATTCATCCAATTAATTGTTTTGATTGGGACAAATGACAAGTATAAAACAACAGGATATGGCATACAAACAAATTACGACACCGCTTTCGTCCCCAAAAAAATGATTGGCAGCGCAGGATTGATGCCGGTTTTAAAAAATCTTGTGCGGATTTTTATGTATTGAATTAAAACAATATCGCCGGTAATATTGATGCTCTTGCAAGCCTCAAAAACTTTTAAGTGCATTGCGCACAAACAAGGCGGTGAGCGGATGTTAACTTTCTTATTGGGAGAAAAATCATGCGGCACAAACCTTTGAAAACACGTCACACGCTGGCTCTTGTCATCGCAGGAATGCTGGCGACCGGCCCAACGTTCGCCGACAAGCCTACCTGGGGCAGTCACAATAAAGCCAATAAACATGAGTGGCGGGAAAAACCAAGCCATGACCGGGACCGCGACAACCGGTCATTTCATCAAGGAGACAGGGACGACTTTAGAGAACACCGCTATTTCGACGACCGGCATCGAACCGTCATCCATGATTACTATGTCGAGCAGTTTCGTACCGGCCATTGTCCGCCGGGCCTCGCCAAAAAGCACAACGGCTGCATGCCGCCAGGACTGGCAAAACAGTGGTACATAGGCCGACCGCTGCCCCGTAACGTGATTTACTACGACCTGCCTCCGGCGATCGTCATGCAGCTGGGGCTGCCGCTGCCAGGATACCGCTATGCACGCGTGGGATCAGACATTCTGTTAATCGCGATAGGAACAGGGTTGGTTGTGGATGCCATTTTGGATTTGAGCGGGCATTAGCTGCCTTCATATTTAAAGCAGGGCGTAGGGCGGTTTCGCGCCAGCAAACCGCCAATCAACGCACAATATCCAATACAATCGGGCATAAAAAAATCCCCGCTTGGAAAAGTCCGTGCGGGAATCAGGCTCAAGGCTCCGTTCATGGCGGATTGCTGCGCGAATCCGCC
>CAZAUB010000503.1:0-2009 GCA_964488195.1 uncultured Methylobacter sp.
ATTAACCATAAACTGCTTTGGCCCGTGCGGTAAACGAACTCACCATGGTGTTGCAAATCTGGTTAAAGACTGCGCCGAAGGCCAGGCTTGCCAGTTTGCCTGACATTTCAAATTCCAGATCCAGGGAAATCTTGCTGGCATCTTCACGTAGCGGTATAAAATCCCAGGTTCCTTCCAGGGAGGAAAACGGGCCGTTCAACAGGGAGACGGTCATCCTGCGCCCTTTATCGATCTTGTTTCTGGTCGAAAAGGATTTTTTAAAGCCGCCTTTGGAAATCACTAACTCGGCTTCAACGATGTCATCCTCGCGCTTGATGATACGACTGCCGCTGCACCAAGGCAAAAACTTCGGATAGGCTTCAATGTCGTTAACCAAGTCGAACATCTGCTGCGCTGAAAACTTGACCAGGGCGCTTTTTTGAACAACGGTCATCCTTAAAGAACTCCGACCACATGCAGGAATACCAAAAACACAGCGGCAGGGGCCACATAGCAAATTAAAACCTTCCACACTTGATAACTGAGCGGATTAGGCATGTCCAGTTCATGCTCGGTGTGTTGCTGCTTCATGATCCAACCGGCGAATACTGCGATGCAAAAGCCGCCGATAGGCAACATCAAATTGGCTGTTAAATAATCCAGCAATTGAAAAATGGTTCGGTCGAAAATCTTGAACTCCGACCAGACGCTGAATGAAAAAATGGTGCCGAACCCCAACAACCAGGTTACCGAACCCGACCAGATACAGGCTTGTTTCCTGCTCATGTCTTTATTTTCAACCAGCCATGCAACAGCCGGTTCAATCAATGAAATGGACGAAGACAAGGCCGCGAACACCAGCATCACAAAAAACAAAATGCCGAACAACCAGCCGCCGGTCATGTTGCCGAATGCAACCGGCAGGGTTTGAAAGATCAATCCGGGGCCTGCGGCAGGCTCCAGGCCGCTGGCAAAAACGATGGGGAAAATGGCAATAGCCGCCAATAAGGCAACCACGGTATCGGTGCCTGCAATCAAAAATACGGTTTTGGCAATCGACACATCTTTCGGCAAATAAGAGCCGTAAATCATGATCGCGCCCATGCCTAAACTCAAGGTAAAAAAAGCGTGTCCCATGGCGGTTAATACGCCATTAGCGGTCAGTTTGCTAAAGTCAGGCGTGAATAAGAATTTGATGCCTTGGTCATAACTGTCGGTGGTCATGGCATAAGCCACCAGTAACATCAACAGCACAAACAGGCTGGGCATTAAAAAACGCACGGCTTTTTCCAGGCCGGTATTAACGCCGCGCACCACAATCAGCATGGTCGCCAGCATGAACAGGCTATGCCAGAACATCAACTGCACCGGGCTGGCAATAAAACCGTCGAAGAGTCCTTTTATCGCCGCCACATCGGCGCCGAAAAAACTGCCGGTAAAGGCTTTTAACACATAAGCCGAAGCCCAGCCTGCGATAACGCTGTAATAAGACAGTATTAAAAAACCGGCGATAACGCCCATCCAGCCTAAATAATGCCAGTTTCTATCGGCACCGGCTTCATCGGCCAGCGTCATCATGGTGTTGATGGGGTTCTGCCTGCTGCGCCGCCCGAGCATGGTTTCCGCCATCATAATGGGGATGCCGATCAGTAACACGCACAGCAAATAGACGATGACAAATGCCCCGCCGCCATTTTCTCCGGTAATATAGGGAAACTTCCAAATATTACCCAAACCGACTGCGGAACCTGTCGCAGCCAGAATAAATGCGAAACGTGATGACCATTCACCATGAATTGATTTTTTTGTATCCGTCATTTGTGTGCCTGTAAAAACTTTATAATTATAAAATCACCACGAATGTATCCTTGGTGGTGAGCTTTTCTGACTATTGCAGTAATATCGAGTAAAATAGCAAAATTATTCCTTTACGTCAGTTTATAAATCTTAATCCGTACTTATGGCCGATAAAAAGTCCAAGAAAAATACCAAGCAGCAAAATGCCACCATTGCCGTTAATCGTCAGGCGA
>CAZAUB010000504.1:0-2005 GCA_964488195.1 uncultured Methylobacter sp.
TTGCCAGCGCCTCATCGACAGTGAATTGATGTATTTTCATGGCGACTCCTGCTTACAGAAACCCAAAAACAAAAATATTACAGTCATTGATATTGATTACGCTTTTTAGAAAGCCCTCTCCGCACCGCTTCTTTATTAAGGCATGGCATCCAAACAACTCGTCATCCCGGCAGGGAATGCCGGGATCCAGGCGCCATGGATGGCAACACAAAATCTAACCGCAAACTTTTGCTACAGTAAATTGCAATTCAATCAACTCTTTTCTAACCACACAAGACCACTTTCTGAATCGTTTCCCCTGCGCACAATCATCACATCACTGTGCCCTGGATCCCGGCATTCCCTGGCAGGATGACGATTTGTGTTATATCTATTCTTTACAGAAAGTAGGAGCAAAAACCTCAACCCATACCCTTATCAAGACACCCGCTCATCAGCCTAAAATACCACGGCATTCATAATTCTTTCATAAGTGGAATTACCAAGTATTGTATTATTCCAACATTGATAAGATTTCAGGAGTCGGTTATGAACAGCTATGAGCAGAGCAAAAAAGCCAGACGCATCGTTTCGGTGGTTTTTATTTTGATAATGACAGTGGTAATGGGCGGGACTTACCTGTCGCAACAGCAAAAAGAGGCGGCTGCAAAAGCAGCGCAAGATTTACCAAATCAATAGGCCGGGCATTATGGCACCCTACTTGGCCAATCAATTTGTTTTACTATAGAGACAAAAATAGTCGAGCAAATCGATTGAAATAGGCATGTCATGATATCCATGCCTATATCACCTGTTTTAAGTGATAATATATGGTTAACAAACCGGACTAAAGTCACTAGTTTCTTGCAACTAAGCCTTAAAACAGGTCGGATATACGGAGTGTATAGAAAATAATTATGATATTACAAGAACGATGGCCTTCCTTGTTGCTTATGATTGTGGCGTTTGTAGTTATGGGGATTTCTGCATATATTGCAACTCAACGAGATCTTTCTGATTTAGAAAATATCCTTCTGCAAACATTTTCACTTTTATTTGGATTAGTAGGGTCTTACTATTTCGGAAAACAATCGGCTAATGACGCGGCTAAGGAAATAATTAAGCCCCATGCACGTTCGGCCTTTCGTCGCTTAATATCGTTGTATGAAAGTCTTCATAGAGTGGGAGTAGAAATTGAAAATTCAAAGAATTCTAATGCGCCACAATCCGAAACGCTGACGTTAGCAAAACTTGAATCAATAGTTATCGAGCAATTAGCGACAGCTGATGATGCTTTAGAAGATTGGAGGGATATTGTTCCTGAAGAAGTTGCTGAGCTAACACAACGATTAACAACTTCAAGGTACCAGAGGCCACATCAATGACGGATATTATAAGAGCAAAAGTTGCACGAATCCTTAATTCTCGCGAGATAGCAATTACAGCTGGAACTAGCCAAGGAGTCGAAGTAGGAATGCTTTTTGATGTTTTAGACCAAAAAGGTGAAAATATTTGTGATCCTGACACGGGAGAGATACTTGGTTCTATTGCGCGACCAAAAGTAAGAGTAAAAGTTACTCAAGTGCAGGAGCGTATTGCTGTGGCGTCTACCTTTAAAAAAGAAAAAATAAATGTCGGAGGTTCTGGTATTGCAATTGCTGAGTTTGGCTTGGTTTCTCGTGCGTTTATGCCACCTAAATACATAACTAAATATGAAACTTTAAAAACAGATGAAAAAACATGGGAAGACCTTAATGAAGAAATGAGTTACGTTAAATCTGGCGACCCTATTGTGCAAGTAATTATAGATTTAAATGAAACTGAAATTAATGGCTAACCAGCGGATTGGGCTTATTACCTTGATCGTTATCTTGACTTAAAGCTGTAAGGTGGATTCGCCGCTAGGCAATCCACCACAATTGCGACAAATTATAATCGGCGTTGCGCGTCGCCTAAAGCGCCTACTTTTGGTGATTGGCGGTTTGCTACGCGAAACCGCCCTACGGATTACGGACTTCGCAATTTT
>CAZAUB010000505.1:0-1994 GCA_964488195.1 uncultured Methylobacter sp.
CAGGGCTCTGCCGCTTTCTGCGCTGTGGGATGTTTGTAATTTCCGCCTCCCTAAGTACTCACGTAAATTCACCCTACAATTTACCCGCCGTATGGACATGCCATATAGACATAGCAACACCCCCTAACAATATTTCTTTCAATCTAAATCACTCAGTCAAAGTCGGACAACAGCTTTTCATTGCCTGACCCAAGTTTAACATTTGTAGTGCCATAGGAAAGGAGATGGGCAACTCCGAAATCCTCTACCCATCACAGCATAGAAATGTTGGGAATAAACGGTATTTTAAATAAAATCAACTGGTTATTCACATTGATTCTTTTTATACTTTCGTAGGCTGCGCCCGGTTAGCTTCGCGATATAACACTCACCTGAACACGGAGATAAACGGTTATATGGTACTGGAATGAGGCTTCTGTTTCTCAGGCGGGACAGCTTTTTCCAACTGACGGCGAAATTCGTCCAATTGCCGTATTAACTCTTCACTGAAGAATTTTATTTGTTTCTCAAACAAAGGAATTTGCTGTTCCAGCTCCTTGTTAATGGTTTCGCCTATCGCTCGCAAGCTTTTAAAAATATCTCCGAAAGGCAGGTTTGAAAGATTATTGAGCGTTCGCTGATAATCGACTTTCCATAGATCGTTTTCTTTTAATAAAACGGTATCAAAAGACAAATCCTTGTTGTTCTCAGGTTTTTTTAACGTCATGACCGTTGCTACAGTTGCATTGGAACCGTCGATTAAAATCACCCCGGTCTTTACTGTCGCCTCTTCCAGATTTTGCTGTTTAGTCACAAGATATTGAGTCTCCTGAGTAGCGTATTTTCTGGCAGAGTCAAGATTGCCTTCTGCCATCGCTTCCCAAAATACCGTAGTAACCTGTTCGGGAGGTAATACGGCCTGACAGCCGCTCAGCATGAACAATAGACTTAAAAGTCCCGCCAATCCAGACAGGCTTTTGTGTGTGTGATAACCAGGGATGCCCTTTGATAAAACTTTAGTTGTCGTCATCGAAAACTCCAGGAATTTGCAGCAAATTCAAGAAAAAGTTATTTGAAATATACGGTAGCCGGAACACCGGCTTCTGGACGGAAAAAGTTTTATACACGAAAACATTGATTCTTCCTCTAATGCAACAGAAACATCAAACTCACCAATCCCCAGGCAACCCCTCCCGCTGCCGGAATTGTCAAAATCCATGCCCAAACAATCCGTTCGATGACGGAAAGTTTAAGCGCGTGAGGATTCTTTGCAAAACCTACGCCCATAATCGCTGTTGAAATGCTATGCGTAGTGGAAACCGGCATACCGAAATGGGCGGCGGTCAACAGAATTGTCGCTGAGCTGGTTTCCGCTGCGAAACCGTTTATCGGGTGTAACTTGACCATTTTATGGCCGAGAGTCCTGATAATACGCCACCCGCCTACCGCAGTGCCAAGCGCCATGACTAAAGCGCAAGTGCAGGCGATCCAGGTATCGATGTCTTTTTCTCCCCCATCCGGCCGTAAGAATTCAGCCCAGTGCGGCAACTGATCGAGCGTACCGGCGCTGTTGGCGGTAAAAATGGCTAAAGCGATGATACCCATGGTTTTTTGCGCATCGTTGCTGCCATGCGCAAAGCCCATATAACCGGCTGACAAAAGTTGGGCCTTGCCGAACACCGCATTAACCCATTTTGGCCGCGCCATTCGCGCCATGACGCCACCTGCGGAATTCATGCCGCTAATGATAGCCATCAAGCCGCCCATGATAATGACACCCAAGGTGAAACCGGCAACCGGCGAACTGATCATGGGAATCACTACCTTCCAAAGCAAGCCTTTATTTTCCGTCCAGACTACCGCTGTTTTTGACCATATCAACACATCGGGATTATTGTTTCCGGCTGCAATTGCTGCGCCGCATAATCCGCCGATCAAGGCATGGCTGGAAGATGACGGTAGCCCCAATGCCCAGGTAACAAGATTCCAGATAATCGCGCCGGTCAGCGCGCAGA
>CAZAUB010000506.1:0-1994 GCA_964488195.1 uncultured Methylobacter sp.
CGGCGCAAACCGGCGATGGTCGGCATACGCGGGTCGTCCCAGCCGTTGACGTGTTTTTCAGTCACCAACTGGTTGAGCTTGCGTTTGCTGACGATGGTGTATTCCAGCTGCAAGCGGGCAAATTCGATTTGCTGCGGATGGCTGGGTGTTTTTAGTTGATCCAGCACCCAGTCGTAAAGAGGGCGGTGATCTTCAAACTCCAGCGTACACAGCGAATGGGTGATGCCTTCAAGTGCGTCGGAAATGCAGTGGGTGTAATCGTACATCGGATAGATGCACCAGTCATTGCCGGTGCGTTGATGATGCACCCGGCGAATCCGGTACAACGCCGGGTCGCGCATGTTGATGTTGGGTGAGGCCATGTCGATTTTGGCGCGTAACACATATTGACCGTCGGCAAACTCACCGGCGCGCATCCGTTTAAATAAATCGAGATTTTCCGCTATCGAGCGGCTACGGTCAGGACTTTCCTTGCCGGGTTCGGTCAAAGTGCCGCGATAGGCCCTGATTTGTTCGGCGGACAAGCTGTCAACATAAGCTTGTCCTTGTTCGATCAATTGCACGGCGTAGTCGTAAAGCTGTTCAAAATAATCCGACGCGTGGCGCAGTTCCGACCATTCAAAGCCCAGCCAGTGTACGTCGCGTTTGATCGCTTCCACATATTCATCGCTTTCTTTTTCGGGATTGGTGTCGTCAAAACGTAGATTGCAACGGCCGTTATTTTCGGCGGCAATACCAAAATTCAGGCAGATCGATTTGGCATGACCGATATGCAGATAGCCGTTAGGTTCGGGAGGAAAGCGGGTGATGACTTTGCCGTTGTTTTTGTTGTCTTTGAGATCATTGGCGATGATCTGGCGGATAAAGTTTGACGCAGGTTGGTTATCGTTTGTGGACATTGGGTTTGTATGTGAAGTGAGTTTAAGTCAATTATACGGAACTACTAAGCAGATGCGGGCTTTAAATAACGCAGTTTGTCCACGAAAGACACGAAATAAATCGAATTTATTGTGAAGACTTAGTTATCGATCTTTTGGGTGACGATCAACAGTATTAATATTTGTTGAATATTTTCGTGCTTTTCGTGTCTTTCGTGGACGAATTAGCTAATTATACCTTGAATAAGAGGTATGGAGCTATCCGGCAACTGCTCCTGCGTCGCCTACAAGGATGTAGGTGCTTAGCGTGAGCAGGAGTGGAAGCTGCGCCTAAAGCGCCTACTTTTGGTGCTCTACCTCCTGAGTCCATTCAGTCGTCGTCAACCAGCCTCTGTATCCGGTAAAAGCCCTCGCCATTATTGCCCAGAACATCGGCCAGCCAGGGCAAAACCCGGTTCATTTCAGCCGCCAAAGTCCATGGAGGATTGATGACGATCATGCCGCTGGCGGTCATGCCGTGTTCGTCGCTGTCCGCGCGTATGCCCAGCTCAAATAACTGCACATTTTTGATGCCGCAGGCTTGTATGGCACGCTCCAGCTTCTGATTGCGACGGCGCTCAATGACCGGATACCAGAGCGCATAAGTGCCTGTGGCAAAGCGTTTGTGCATGGCGACCAGCGATTCAACAACCTGCTGGTAATCAGTTTTCATTTCATAAGAAGGATCAATAAGCACCAGTCCCCGGCGCTCGAACGGCGGCAATAAATTCAAACAGCTGGTTAAACCATCGGCATGAAATACGTTGATGCGCTTGTCTTTGTTGGCTTCGGCGGTTAATAGCTTTATTTCGGTATTATGCAGTTCAAATAAACACAGCCGGTCTTTGTCGCGCAGCAACTGTTTGGCAATTAAAGGCGAGCCGGGATAGCGGGTTAGTTTGTCCGGGCTGTTAAAGCGTTTGATCAGGCTGACATAGTGGGCAACGCATTCCGGCAAATCATTGCGTTGCCATAATTTGGCTATACCGTTGTCAAATTCCCGATTTTTTAATGCGTAGTCACCATCCAGCTCGTATTTTCCGGGGCCGGAATGGGTGTCGATGCAGCAGAAAGGTT
>CAZAUB010000507.1:0-1993 GCA_964488195.1 uncultured Methylobacter sp.
CTACAGTTGCAATCGCCCTTAGCCATACAGCTTAACTGCTCAACTTCTTTGTCCAGCAACGAGGACATCAGCGCCAAATCGAACTCGCAAATCTCATGATGCTTCTGAGCCAGATCGTGATAAATGCAATTGCAGGCCTGAATATTTAGACCTTCAGTTTCAGACTCTACGCCCACTTTCACCTGAAAACCAAGATCGGTCATAATCAAAGCCAGTTCATCAACGCGCTCGGTTAAAATTTTCCCTTCAAATTTGCCGCGCAGCTTATCTGCCAGCTTGCCACCCAGTTTCTGCATATAAGCCTTGAAGCGTTCGGAACCTATTTCCTGCTGCAAATCGCCAAGAATTAATTCTGAAAACCAAGCATATTGCTTCGGAAAATAATTGTTGCCCTTGTCGGTTATGACATAAATAGTCACCGGACGCCCGGCTGTTTTATTGAGCGTACTTTTTTTGATGTAGCCATCGCGTTCAAGAACAACAAAGTGCTGTTGTACACCGGTTCTTGAAATATCCAGTACTTTAGCCAGCTCATCAACACTCAAGCCATTCCTGTTTTCCAGCAAGTGTTCAAGTATCTGATATTGGCGGGAACTTATCTTTTGAGGTATTAGCGGATTCATCCTTTTTGCCATGACTTTTTGTTAAACATGCAGCGATAATAGCTCATTATGACACATATAACTTGTAAAAGTTTTATATAGCATAAATTTGTCTGTTGTTATAAACTTCCATGTGAGCAAGTTTGCTTAAATAAGAATAATTACCCAACACAATACTGGAGACAACGATGAGCGAATCACAAGAAACAACTTCAACCCAAACACTGTATGAAAAACTTGGCGGCGAAGCGGCTGTTAATGCTGCCGTAGATATTTTTTATCGCAAAGTGCTGGCTGATTACCGCATTAACCGTTTTTTCGACAATTCCGACATGGAAAAACAAGCTGCCAAACAAAAGGCTTTTTTGACCATGGCATTTGGCGGTCCAAATAATTACAGCGGCACAGATATGCGTACTGCTCATGCGAAGCTAGTCAAGATGGGCTTGAATGACAGCCATTTTGACGCTGTCATGGAGCATCTTGGCGCCACATTAACCGAGCTGAATGTACCGGCAGAACTGATCGGCCAAGCAGCAGCCATTGCGGAAAGCACTCGTAAAGACGTACTGGGCAAATAAACAATTTTAACCTTACTCCATAATGTTTTACTTTGAGATTTACCAACATTATGGAGTCAGTTTTAAACGGTAGGATCATGTACAAATTAACAATTGAAGAAAATACTTATTCTTGCCAACCTGATGAAACTGTACTCGATGCGTTATTACGAGAAAATGTTAATATTTCCTACGCCTGTAAAAAAGGCAGCTGTCATAGCTGCATGGTGCGCAGTCCCGATACCCTACCGCCGGAAGCTGCTCAGGCCGGATTAAAAAACACCCTGAAAAAACACAATTATTTTCTTGCCTGTCTGTGTCATCCGGAACAGGACATGGTCATTAAACTGCCCGATCAATCGGAATTCTATACCGAAGGAACGGTTGTTGTTAACGAAATGCTCAATAGAAATACCTTGCTACTGATCATAGCTTTTAAGGATGCGTTCGAATTTAACGCCGGACAATTTGTTAATCTACAGAGAGCCGATGGAATAACGCGCAGCTATTCGATTGCCAATACCCCGCAAGAATCCAATACCCTGGAATTTCATATTCGTCGCTTAGCTAGCGGCAGGTTTAGCGAATGGCTACATGATGAAATCAAAGCCGGGGATACCATCGCCGTATCCGAACCGCGCGGGCATTGTTTTTATCTGCCCGAAAGAAGTGAGCAAGGCATCCTTCTGGTAGGAACTGGAACAGGCCTGGCACCACTGGCGGGTATTCTGACCGATGCACTTGCACATGGTCATTCCGGTCCCATTTATCTGTTTCATGGCAGTCGTGAAGTTGAAGATCTTTACCGGATTGATGAGATGCGCCAACTTG
>CAZAUB010000508.1:0-1988 GCA_964488195.1 uncultured Methylobacter sp.
ACCGTATTTCTTAACCTACCTAGTTGCTCAAGTTATTTCGTGCACGTTCCTTAGTATCGATAAACCAGGAGTATGAAAATGACTGCGATTGCAACACTTTCAAGCAAATATCAAATCTCCATCCCTAAATCCGTGCGCGAAGAGCAGCATTGGCAATCCGGTCAACAGTTTGTTTTTATTCCAAAAGGCAAAGGCATATTAATGATGCCGGTACCGAGCTTTGAACAGTTAAAAGGTATTGCAGCGGGTGCAGATTCATCCGACTTTAGAGACCGTGATGATAGATTTTAATGCGCGTTGTTGACACCTCAATTTGGATAGAATGGCTAATCAACAGCCCGTTAAATCAGGCGATTGCTGAGAGTTTTCCTGAAACAACCGAGCCCAGTAGGGGGCGCATCGCGCCCCTTTTCGATGCCCAACCGTACTGGAAATCTTGACACCCCCGACACCCGAAATGGATTGTCCAATAGAATGCTTTAAAAATGCCATGTCATTCTGGCGTTCGTAAATGGTGCACGATGCACACCCTACCTGACTTATATCCGTTCTGATATGATTAACTTATGAAACCTTCCATTGCACTTGACCTGAAACGAGACGCGGTGCGCGAAGCGGCGAACCGCTTCCGTACCGCAAATCCTCGCGTGTTCGGCTCTGTCCTGCATGGAGACGACCAAGACGGCAGCGACCTTGATTTACTGGTGGATGCATTGCCCGGCGCTACTTTGTTTGACCTTGGTGGCTTGCAAGTTGAACTGGAAGAACTGCTCGGCGTCCCGGTCGATTTGCTGACGCCCGGCGATCTGCCGCTGAAATTCCGCGATCAAGTGCTTGCGGAGGCTCGGTTGATATGAATGAAAACCGTCTCCCCGACTACTTAGACCACATGCTCGAAGCCGCACAGCAGGCATGCAGCTACGCAGAGGGCCTGTGTAAGGAGGACTTTATTGCCGACAAGCGTACTCAGCAAGCGGTGATCCTGAACCTCGTCATCATCGGTGAGGCCGCTACCAAGCTGCTCAATGACTACAGCAAATTTCTCGACCAGCATCCTGACGTACCGTGGCGAAGCATGAAGGGCATGCGCAACCGCATCGCACATGGTTACTTCGACATCGACCTTGATGTGGTGTGGGAGACGGTGCAGACGGCTTTGCCGCAACTACTTAAATGGCTACCCGCCATCCGTGAAGACGCGGACGGCAAAGAAAATGGAGCCCTGTAGCGCGCAAATTGCGTTGATGCACTAATTCTTATACACACCGCATCGTTGGAATTCGCCAAGTTCACCCTTACGTGCTATGGTTAAAATGTACATTAAATCAATTAATCTTTTGGAGTGATGATTATGAAACAAGGCGTCGTTTTATTTATGTTGTTGTTACCACTATCTGTTTCTGCCGAGAATATAGGTGGTATGGACGAGGAACAAATGCAGCAAATGATGCAGCAGGCAGAGGGAATGCAGACCTGTATGCAAAATGTTGATCAAGCTGAAATGCAAGCTTTTGAACAACGGGCAAAACAAATGGAAGCCGATACTCAAGCGCTATGCGCCAGCGGCAAACGGGACGAGGCCATGCAACTGGCTATGGCCTTCGGCAAAGAAGCATCAGACAACAAGGCCATGCAGGCCATGAAAAAATGCGGGGAAGGCATGAAAAACATGATGCCAAAAATGGCGATAGCTGCCCAAAATGACGAGCTTGGGAAACCCGGTCGTCATATATGCGATGAACAGTAAGAACTTTTATCGTTCCCTCGCTCCGGCATAACAATAATCCTAAAAACGGCGATTAGTCCACGAAAGGCACGAAAGACACGAAATTAATCTGCTTAAGCTATTCACCCTTTGAGCAACCCTCTACAGCTTGGTATCTCATTGAATATTTTCGTGCTTTTTGTGGTTTTCGTGGATCACACATTCTCTTAAGAGAATGGATTTAAAGCTGTGCAAGCTTGAATAATCTGTAAAAATTCTCAGT
>CAZAUB010000509.1:0-1986 GCA_964488195.1 uncultured Methylobacter sp.
TTTTATTGGCGGGAACAGTCTTTATTCAATAAACTTAAACTGGTTGTGATCGGCGTGGCGGCCATCACCGGCTACATTTTTTTTGGCATGTAGCTCACATCTTTATAAGACGGATTAAAATCAGCGTAAAAATTTGAAAAACGGGAGCGTTGATCTAAAATCAGGGTAGTGCGTAGGATGGGTAGAGCACCAACAGTAGGCGCTTTAGGCGACGCGAAACCCATTTTGCATGATGGGTTTCACTTCGTGCTTTAACGGGTCAGCTATCGCCCCTCGGCAACTGCTCCATGCGTTGCCCTACCTCCTGCATCCATGCAGTCGTACCCATCCTACCGAGCTGGAGCAGATTTGCATTTATCCGAAGGGTGCATGGCAGGGATAGCCATGCATGACTTATTTCTTGCCCATACGAATTTTAATGACGGGATTCTTACCAGTGTTTTCTCTTAATAAGTTGATGTTGTTAATTGTTTTTTGATCCACAGTACAGTTTTTAATATAAGGCTTATTCTCAAAATAGACGCTTTCTATTTCCATACCAGGTTTCAGTTGTATCCATGAAATTTCCATAATCGGGCGTTCCAAGGTAACCTTTTGCGATCCACCAAGAAGTTTGCTGTTCTTCCATGATTTTTTAACCGCAGGGAGTTCCATAACTACTTCCTCTTCAATGGTAATGTCTTTTTTGAGTGCTTTAACGAAAGTGTCGACAACATCAGGATCATAATAGCTTCCTTTTCGAGTCATTAATTGACTGATTGCGGCGCTGACGGACATGACTTCACCTGTCATTGATCCCTCAAGATATGCGATATAGTCACCGACCACATTGAGAATACGGGAGCCCAGCGGGATGTTTTGTTTAGCCAAGCGGTCGGGAAAGCCTGATCCGTCATAGCGCTCGTATTGATGCCGGATTAAAATAGAAGCGCCTTTTAACTGTGTCAATCCCTTCAATAAAGCTTCACCTTCTTCAGCATGTTTTAAATAGCGGCGTTTGTCGATAAGAGGTATTGAGTAATAAGACTCTGCCAGCAAGGTATCCGGCAAACTCATCTTGCCGATTTGTATCAGCAATCCGGCATAAAAAATATTTTTCTTCTCTTCTGTGTTCATGCCCCGTTCACGCGCAACCAGCAAGGCATTTTCGGCGATATATTTTGATTGTCCGCTTTTAATGCCGGGGCGCATTTCAATAATGCGTGAGAATGCCCTGATGGAATCAATATATTGTTTTTCTAGGCTCTTATTGGCCCGGTCAAGATGCAGCATAGCATTCTTGAGCTGTTCGGTACGTTGCTCAACTTTTTCTTCCAGATGTTCGTTGAGCTCTTTTAATTCTTTATTTTGCTGCTGAACAATACCCGATAAACGATCCCGCTCCTCGCGCAGACGCTTTTGTTCCAGGGCATTGCGAACCAGTAATTTAAGTTCCTCATCATTCCAGGGTTTATTGCAATAATTGTAAATACGCCCCTTATTGACGGCATCAATAGTCGATTGCAAATCGGCATAGCCGGTCAGTAAAATACGGATGGTCTCTGGCCATTGCATGACAACCTGGGTGAAAAATTCCGCACCGTTCATTTCCGGCATACGCATATCGGAAATAATCAGATCAACGGCATTTTGTCGTAGTACCTCCAGACCTTCTGCGCCACTTGAGGCAAAGTAGGTGACATATTGTTCATTATGAAATAAGCGGCGCAAGGCTTTAAGCACATTCGCTTCATCATCGACAAACAATATCGCGGCTGATTTATCATTAATCCTGTCTGCAAGATTAGTCATCATTATAATTCCATCTTGGTATCAATAAACGGGATAAGCAGCTATCTTCAATAACCACTCCGGCAACAGGTAAGACAATCCGAAAGGTTGTTCCCCAACCTACGCGACTTTTACCTGTCAACTTACTGCTGATCATCAAAAGTAATCCTGATTAGCAAGATGCTTCAGCTAGTGACAAAAGGTTCGTCATCCCGG
>CAZAUB010000510.1:0-1980 GCA_964488195.1 uncultured Methylobacter sp.
CGTAAAGCTTGTTTTTGACGTCCAAGTCCAAATCAATCGACCAATTAAAGCCTGCAGCGCCCCAGCCGTCCTGAGTCTCTCAAGGGGTATGAACATTATCCCAATGACTCGACGCGTTTCGTAAAGCCTGCATTTTCACTCCGCAAAAAACGCTTCGTAAAAACACATGTACTATCGCTTCTGGGGACTATTTGTCATCACTAGGCTAAGGCTCCGTTTCCATGACAAACAGCGTATGAGTCACGATCACCCATCAGCGGCATAGTAGTTGGTAGAGATGTTGATAGAACTTGAGGAAAATATCCGCATCCTTATTATCGGCCTGCGCGGCAAAATGCACGAAAACCAGCCGGATTAGATAGGCGCAAAAATTGAATCCATTATCCGTTCATTACATAAGCCTATTCTGGTGGTCAATGACACATTCAAAGCGCCGCAGCGAATTATGATCGCTTACGACGGCGGCAGCAGCGGAAAAAGCCATCGATATGGTCGCCAACAGTCCACTGTATAAAGGCCTGAACTGTCATTTGGTCTGCGTCAGCAAGGACGCTAAGCGGGAACGGCGCTGGAAATGGCGGCAAACAAACTGAAGCAAGTAGAAGGCATTGAATTGATTGTAAAAAACTGCATGGAAAAGCTGACCAGGTATTGTGCGAATACTAGGCCAGCTATGATATTGATCTTACTGATGGGTGCGTTCAGCCACACCCGTATTTCAGGATCTGTTGCTGGGCAGTTTTACCGCCAAGATGCTGATGCACATCCAAAAATCGCTGCTGTTGCTGCGATGAATTAGCCGGATTATTCACTGGGCACCGAATACCCAAGGTAAAAACTACGTGTCCTCTGTGTTCTTCGTGGTTTTTAGAAATCCTTGCTGCGATTTACAATTTTTTACCTAATCGGCTTTGCAGATCGTCGGTGTAATGACGCGCCGCCTTGCGGATGAACTGTGTCTGGGTTTGGAAATTGCGACAGCGGGAACACATCATCACATGCAGCCACACGGCAAAACGCTCGCGCAAACTCAATTTTTTATCCAGTCCTTGGGAAACTAGGGCGGTAATGTCGCGGCAGCTACGCATGGTGTTTCTCCTGTTTTATATTATTGAACCAGCGGATTTCCAGGCATTCGCGCAACCTGAGTCGCGCACGGTGCATGGTGACCCAGTAATTGGCAGCGCTAAGTCCGGCTTCCTGACAAACTTCGTCGGCTTCTAGCCCGACCAGTTCGCGCAGCATAAAAACATTGGCCATTTTCGGCGGCAGATTGGTTTGACATATCTCGTAGATCGCCCAGAATTCCTGCTGTTTCAGTGCGGCTTCAGGATCGGCCCAAGCCTTGGGACCGCCGTTCCAGTGACCGTTGCTCATAAAAAACTCGTCTTGCTCGGTTTCGCCATCGTCTTCGTCAATTTGGGTAAACTCCGGGACAGAGGACTCGCGGGCGCTACGCCGCCAGTGATCGGCAATCTTGTGTTTAAGAATGCCGATCAACCAGGTACGTAAGCCCGCCTTGCCTTCGAAATCCGATGCCGATTGCAAGGCGGCCAGCAGCGTTTCCTGTACGGCATCGTCGGCCAGTTCACAGTCACGCAATTGCAGCAGCGCGTAGCGAAATAATATCGGCCGTTGTGCAGACAGGTTTTTCTCGGTCAATAGTGTTCCTGTCATCGCTGCTGTCTCGCTCAGCAACACAAACCGTCGGTAGTAGCTGATCCGGTTTGCGGTCCCGGCGTACAGTCGAACAATCCGAAGTGGCGGGATTTTTCACCCAGCACTTGAAAATGCACGGCATAGCGGCTGGCGGCCAGCATATCGGCGGTGTTGCCACACACCCGTAATGGTCGGCCGGTTTCAAAGTGATGATGCTCATCCAGGTCGAATGCATGGGGATGTTCGGGGATGCTACCGAGATAGCTGGCCACTTGCCCATAATCCTCGCACCGATCTTCCAGCGGTAGCTTGAAAGCGCTG
>CAZAUB010000511.1:0-1980 GCA_964488195.1 uncultured Methylobacter sp.
ATATTCTGCTTGCATGATGACTTTATCCTTCTATTGAAAATCTGACAGGCACTACCACCGATGCGCTAACCGATTGTTCGCCACGTTTGGCCGGAATAAACCGCCATTTCTTGACGGCTTCCAGAGCAGCCTGATCGAGCCGGGTCGAGCCGCTGCCGATTTGCAGTGCTACAGAACCGGCTGTGCCGTCCGCCGTCACCTGTACGTGCAACAGCACCAGGCCTTGTTCGCCCAGTCGCCGCGAGACTGACGGATAATCCGGTGTCGGGTTATTTAAATAAGCGGCGTTGAAGCTGGGCGACTGATACGCCTGCGTGTCGGCGGCCCCTTCGGCTACGCTCAGGACAGGCTTGTTGTTCGTTGCCTTGATCTCTTGTTCGGCAATAGGCGAGCTTGTCGCTGCTACGGGCATAGATGTTTGTTCCACAGGCGGGGTGAGTGGCAGACTTGCTTGTTTTATGTGGGGTACAACAGGTTTACTGATCGGCGTTTTGACTGGCTTCTTGATTGGTTTTTGCGCCTTTGCCATAGGTTGGTCGAGAGACGTCGGCTTTTGTGGCGCGTCCAGCAAGCTAACCATAATGGGTTCGGGGATAGGCTCAAGTGATAAAAACTGCGGTTGTGGGAGTAATGTCGCAAACGCCGCCAGATGCGCGCATAGCACCAATCCTAATGCAACCCATGAGCGGTTGTTGCTGAGTGTAACTCCACCGTGAGTCAAATTCTCCAACACGGGTGCAGCACTGTCTTCCAGAAAATAGGATGTGCTGAACGCAGTGAAGCGCATCAATCGCGAACGATGGGCTGCACGTTGTTTAGCCCATCCTACGAAGAACATTTTAGTGAACACGCCCCATCCTTATTTGCTGAGTATTGCCATTTGCCGGTGACGCATTTTGTATCTGGGCAAGCCGCACTTTGGCGTGGTTTAAGACCGAGCTAAGTATGTGTAACGATTCATAATTGGTGCGTATCGTTGATGCGCCCAAATTTATCTCTAATACGCCGCAATCCGGGCAAAATACCACGCGACAATCGCCGTTACTGGAAAGGTTTACTTTCTTATGTCGTTTATTTGAATTCATTGGGTTCATTGATTTTTGCCATCCAAATGTTAGGTAGCTGCAATGTGCAGCGTTTAGACGGCACTGAATGCTAGCAGTGCGCGTCTTTGACATTGGCTGGCTACCAACACCTGAAGGTGTTGGATGGCTGGCTACTCTTTTTTACTCTTTGCACTTTATTGTCGGCATGTTCATCCCCCCATATCATAATCAGGAGAGAGGTCTGCGGCAGGGAGGAAAATAACCTGCCGACAATAAAGTGCAAACTTAAATTATTTGGTCAGAATCAATTTGCCCTGACGAGTCAAACGCAATCGGTATTCTTCACCGGCATGTTCAATAACAACCTCGCGTGCTGTACCAAATAGCTCCGCGCTGTGTAAACGCTGTCGCACCGGCTGTGATCCCGTCACTGCCGGCACTTCCACCATCCCTGGTGGTCGTAAAGCCGACGTTATGTCCTGCTTTACAGAAAGCGTTAAGTTCAGAGGTTCGATAAGATCAGGAAGTTGTTTGTTCATGGCTCCAAATGATAATGATTATCATTTGGCAAGTCAATGCTTAATAGGAGAAATTGATGTCATGGCTTGAAGAAGTTAAAAAGGCATATTTTGGTGATGCGCGGTTAGATGAGCGAACGACATCCCGGACGAATCAATATTCTCGCGCGTTTTTGCAGGGTTCTTGGTCTCGCGTTTACCCGAGCGAGTCCATGTAGAAAATAGCAGAGGTTATAAAGTTAGCTGGACAGCGTCAGGTGACGATGTAAATTTGCTTTACCAGCGCAATCCCTTATAATCATTTCTGCTTTCAGGTTCCAGAGGGTTTTTCAGATCCAATGGTTAAACGGGAAGTCGGTAAGGTTCACACCAAATCCGACGCTGCCCCCGCAACGGTATATAAGTAAAGTTTCATC
>CAZAUB010000512.1:0-1978 GCA_964488195.1 uncultured Methylobacter sp.
GCCGTAAGGGTAGCCGTATTAACCGATGAACAAGGCAAGCCTGAAAGCTATCATGAACTGTTTCACGGCACGACCAAACACGGGGCGCAGCGCCTGGCTGCAAACTTAAGCCAAATACCGTTGACCTATTACAGTCGTCCGGGACCTATGGGGCAGTTGTTTAAGGAATACGATAATAACGATCAAGCCTGGAATATCGGTGTAGTCGGATTGGGCGCGGGAGCCTTAGCCTGTTATGCCAAAGACCAGCAACACTGGACGCTATACGAAATCGATCCGCTGGTGGTAGACATTGCCGGCAATCCCGCCTATTTCAGCTACCTGAGCCAATGCGCTCCCAACGCCACCATGCGCGTCGGCGATGCCCGTTTATCGCTGGAAAAAGAGCCGGATCAACACTTTGATTTATTAGTCATGGATGCTTTCAGTTCCGATTCGGTACCGACCCACCTGCTGACCAAGGAAGCGCTGGAGCTTTATTTCAAAAAACTCAAACCCAACGGCATACTGGCGTTTCATATGACCAACCGTCATTTGTCGCTGAAAAAAGTATTATCGATTAATGCGGAAGCCTTGCACTTGGCCGCGCTGATTCAGGAATTCAAACCGCAACAGGAAATCCCGCTGGTTGTTGCAACAGACTGGGTAGTCATGGCAAAGCATGCCGAAACACTGGAACCGCTACGCCTAAGCCGTCTCGGCAACTGGCAAAAAATGCCCTTATACTTCGACATGAAGCCCTGGACAGACGACTTCACCAATATTGTCAGTATCTGGAAATAGGTGTGCTGCTATCTATAATTAATGGAACACGGATTAGACAGATTTAAACGGATTTTTAAAAGCTGTAGTCAAATTTGTTATGCGCTTTTTAATCAGTATTTATCAGTACCAGGCCGGACGAGGCATGTTGCCCCGTTCGAAACGTTTTGCGTTGGGCAACTTAGCTCAAACACCGCAAAAACGTTAGGGACGTGGTTGCAAACTCCGTCCCGCTTGGTCTATCTAGCGTTTAACCAGGTATCGCGATCAATGTCGGCTTGTCTTAACAGCCTTTTCAATAAATCAACACTGATTTCCTGTTTATGTGGATTTGGCAAAGTTAACACCAAGTCGCCTTTTACCATATAAGGGTGCTTGCCGCCTTCGTAGGGCCCGATAAAACCAAGTGCTTTTAATGTTGAGACCAATTCACGCCATGAACAAGGGCTCAACTTAGGCAACTTTCATTTCCTTGGGTGTTGTTACCTTGTAACCGTTTATTACAGGTATATCCATGCCTTGGCTATTGCGAACCAATATCCAGCCCTCCAGGTTCTCACTCAAATTATCCCGGCATTCTTCCAAAGTTTTACCCGTTGCCCAAACGCCTTTTAATTCAGGTATTTCGCCATAGTAGGGCTCTTCGTCTTCGATTATTTCATAGTGCGCGTTTTTCATGGCGGTTTCTATGTATTCTCTAATCATGGCTTTCCTTTGAATTATTACAACAAATAAAAACTATTATCACTGAAATATTTTGCGTTAGACAAGTGTAACCATTTAGCTCAAATACCGCAAAAACGTTAGCAACAAGCTAAATAATTTGACTATGACGATTCCATGCGCGCAATACGCTACTACTCTATTGCGCCCTACTGATTACTCCTTACCCGTGCTATTGGTTCGTCATCGTTTGATCCTTGCTCAGGTTTGTCGGCGTTAGCTTTGCCAGCTTTTCTTTCAGCATGTCGATCTCCCGTGTAAGACGGTTGTTCTCGCCCATAATTTCCTCTATATCTACGGTTTGTGGGGTTATGATCTCCTCATCTGTTATGGTTTGTATCTCAACATTACTTTTACTTTTGACATAAGTTATGTATTGGGAAAAAGGCGACGTTTCTTGTCTGTATTGATCAGCAGCCACCACAAAGGACAGCATTTCTGGGGTAACTTCGATGTAGTTATTAATTCTGACTAGGATTTTTATATTGCTCAC
>CAZAUB010000513.1:0-1974 GCA_964488195.1 uncultured Methylobacter sp.
TCCAGAACATAGGAACGAATCTGACTGCCCCAGCCTATATCCGACTTGGTATCTTCCAAGGCCTGAGCCGTTTCGCTACGTTTACGCATTTCCAGTTCGTACAATTTCGCTTTCAATTGCTTCATCGCGGTGTCGCGGTTCTTATGCTGAGAGCGGTCGCTCTGGCATTGCACGACTATTCCGGTCGGGTTGTGGGTCATCCGCACGGCCGACTCGGTTTTGTTGATATGCTGACCACCCGCCCCGCTGGCTCGGTATACATCGACGCGTATGTCGGCAGGATTGATGTCGATGTCAATATCGTCATCGATTTCCGGCGATACGAATACCGACGCAAACGAAGTATGGCGGCGATTGCCCGAATCGAACGGCGATTTTCTGACCAAGCGATGTACACCAGTTTCGGTGCGCAACCAGCCGAACGCATATTCGCCTTCAAATTTGATCGTGGCGCTTTTAATACCGGCCACATCGCCCGATGATTCTTCAATCAATTCGGTTTTAAACCCTTTACGTTCACCCCAGCGCAAATACATGCGCTCGATGATGGATGCCCAGTCCTGGGCCTCGGTGCCGCCGGAGCCGGACTGTATGTCCAAAAAGGCGTTATTGGCGTCCATTTGCCCGGAGAACATACGGCGAAACTCCAGGTCTGCGACTCTTTTTTCAAAGTGCGCCAGATCATCGACAACTGTTTCAACCGTGTCTTCATCGTCTTCTTCAACCGCCATCAGCAACAGCTCCTCTGCATCGCTAAGGCCGCGTTCCAAGTCATTAATGGTGTTAACGATAACTTCCAGCTGGCCGCGCTCTTTACCTAAGGCCTGCGCTTCTTCCGGGTTATCCCAGATTTTCGGGTTTTCCAGCTCTCTTAAAACTTCAACTAAACGCTCACTCTTAACGTCAAAGTCAAAGATACCTCCTAAGGGCATCGCCACGGCTTTTTAAGTCGGCTATTTTGTTTTTGATCGGATTTATTTCTTGCATGGGGTGTATTTAACCAATGACAGTCGGGACCAAACGCATATGAACGCCGGTCGATGAAAACTTTAAACAGTGGGTGATTATAAACTATAAGACGGGGCTGTTCATCCCAAGTTGCCGATATTACTGAGCCAATACCTCCAAACCGGCATTAAATGTGATAACCTGCTCTTCGGGTTGTTGGCTACGCGTTAACCCGGCAAAATCGAATAACTGCGTATCGGCCAACTGAGAAGGCGCGACATTTTTCAGGCTGGTAAAAATGGTTTCCAACCGACCCGGAAACTGTTTATCCCAGCCTTTTAACATGACTTTCATGGCCTGACGTTGCAGATTTTCCTGCGAGCCGCACAAGTTGCAAGGAATAATCGGATAGTTTTTAAATACAGCCAGACGTTCAATGTCTTTTTCACGGGTGTACGCCAGAGGTCTGATGATGATATTTTTCTTATCGTCGCTTAACAACTTGGGCGGCATCGCTTTTAATTTTCCGCCGTAAAAAATATTCAGGAAAAAGGTTTCGAGAATGTCGTCGCGATGATGGCCTAAAGCAATTTTGGTGACATTATTGGCCTCGGCATAACCGTACAAGGTGCCGCGCCGCAAACGAGAACACAACCCACACGTGGTGTTGCCCTCGGGGATAACCCGCTTTACCACGCTGTAGGTGTCTTTTTCGATAATATGATACGGCACACCCAGCGATGCCAGATATTCCGGCAATACATGTTCGGGGAAACCGGGCTGCTTTTGATCCAGATTGACCGCGATCAGTTCAAATTCGACCGGAGCGGTTTTTTGCAAGTGCATCAGAATGTCCAGCAGGGTGAACGAATCCTTGCCGCCGGATAGGCACACCATGACCTTGTCGCCGTTTTCAATCATGTTGTAGTCGGCAATCGCATCGCCGACCGTGTGCCGCAATTTTTTTTGCAGCTTGTTAAACTGGGTTCTGGATTTTTGGTTTGGATCTGACATGGTCAGAGATAT
>CAZAUB010000514.1:0-1957 GCA_964488195.1 uncultured Methylobacter sp.
GCAACACAACCGACCAATCAGCCCAGTTGCGGGTCGGTATTTAAAAACCCCGAAGGCGATTATGCGGCGCGGTTGATAGAGCAAACCGGGTTGAAAGGCCATGCGATAGGCGGCGCATGTGTGTCGGAAAAACATGCCAATTTCATTGTCAATACCGGCAATGCGACGGCAGCGGACATCGAAGCCCTTATTCATTATGTCCAGGATAAAGTTGAACAACAGCACGGGGTGGTCTTGCAGACCGAGGTTTGTATGGTAGGTGAAGCTTCCGCTCCTGCTCACGCCCCTTACCTACATCCTATAGGCATAGCAATATGAAAGCAGTTGCGTTTAATAATCCGAAGCAATTCGGCCGAGTCGCGGTAATGATGGGTGGTTCGGCAGCGGAAAGGGAAGTCTCGTTAAGAAGCGGTGCGGCTGTTCATGAAGCCTTGAAAAATAAAGGCGTGGATGCGATCGCCATTGATGTAACAGGCAGTCCGATTGAAGCGCTGGCAGGGCTTAAGATCGACCGGGTATTTAACATTATCCACGGACGCGGCGGCGAAGATGGCGTGCTGCAAGGGGTTCTGGAGGCACTGGGGATTCCGTATACCGGTAGCGGCGTGATGGCGTCGGCATTGACTATGGATAAGCTTCGGACCAAGTTGTGCTGGCAGGGTTACGGGCTGGTTACGCCTCTGTGGTGCTTGTTGCAAGATGAAGCCGATCTTGATGACTGCATAGCAAAGCTGGGTTTTCCGGTTATTGTCAAACCGGCGCAGGAAGGCTCCAGTATCGGCATGAGCAAGGCAAGCAATCGGGACGAGTTAGTGAAGGCTCTGAGCGTTGCGGCGCAATATCGCTGCGATGTCTATGCAGAAGCCTGGGTTACCGGCAAGGAGTATACCGTTGCGGTACTGGATGGGGCGGCGCTACCGGTTATCCGCCTGGAAACGCCCCATGCATTTTACGATTACGAGGCAAAATATCAGGCGACGACGACGCAATATCACTGTCCTTGCGGCCTGAACCCCGATCAGGAACAGTTTATAAGGGACTTGGCTGTCACAGCCTGCAAGGTGGTTGGCGTTAAAGGCTGGGGGAGAGTGGATGTATTTATCGACGACTTGGGGCAGTACCAGTTGATTGAAGTGAATACCGTCCCCGGCATGACCGATCACAGCTTAGTGCCGATGGCGGCCAGACAGGCAGGGATGGATTTTGAGGAATTGGTTTGGCGTATTCTGGAAACCAGTTGCGGGTAATGGTTGATGATCGTATTAAAAACCATGATGACCGTTTTGCTGTTGGCGAGTCTAGTCTGGATCGCAAGTGTGGGCGTCAAGAGGTTACCGATTAAATATGTGCGTACCGAAGGGGTTTTTCAATACCTCAGTAAGGACGAGATAAAGACGGCTTTGCTGCCTTTGGTGATGACCGGTTTTTTTGATGCAGACATGCAGGCCATACATCAGGCAGTTTCGGAGTTGACGTGGGTAGATACCGTTACGGTCAAACGTATCTGGCCCGATGCGATAGACATAAAGATACACGAAAAGAAGCCCTATGTGCGCTGGGGGCAACAAAGCCTGGTCAGCGCGCGGGGTGAGATTATTACACCGAAGAATATAGACCTATTTAAGACCTTGCCCATATTGCAAGGGCCTGAGCAGCAACAGCTGAAAACGCTGGAAATAATGAAGGGTGTAAACACGGCATTAGCCGATCAGTCCATGAAAATGGCGGAGTTCACGATTAATGATCGGTGGGCATGGAAGATTAAATTAACAACAGGCTTGGAGATACTGTTGGGACGAAATGAACAGCTAAAGAAATTACAGCGGTTTTTAAAAACGCTGAAAGTATTAGGACAAGAACAGGTTGAGAAAATGGCAATAGTTGATTTGAGGTATCCGAACGGATATGCGGTTTCATGGAAACCGGGAACTGAAGAAATCGACTGGTCGCATCGGTT
>CAZAUB010000515.1:0-1949 GCA_964488195.1 uncultured Methylobacter sp.
GCACCAAAAGTAGGCGCTTTACGACTGCATGCGGGAGGTAGAGTAATGCAGGAGCAGCGTAGCGGTGTGCCGAGGCGACGCAGGAGCACAACTGCTTATTCACACCCGCAACGGCGTGACTTTTCCGGTCATTCGGTAATTTCGATATTCCGTTACAACCTGGGCATGGTCGAATGCCAGCACGGCGGGAAGATTGTCGAACGTAAAAATGCCGAAATTTTTTGCATCATCGGCGGCTCGCGGCATTCCCGAGGCTTCGGCAATATAGACGGCGGTGACGGTATGGTTGCGGGAATCGCGTTCGGGATTGGAGTAGAGCCCTAACAAAGCCGTCAGCGTAATATCGAGACAGGTTTCTTCCTTGGCCTCGCGTATCGCCGCGTGTTCTACGGTTTCGCCAACATCGACAAAACCGCCCGGCACCGCCCAGCCGTAGGGTGGATAGGCGCGTTCGATCAACACAAAAGGCCGGTCAGGCTGGTCGATCAGTTCGATTAAAATATCGGCTGCCAACAAAGGGGTGACGGGTTTTGGCATGTTATCTCCTGAAAGCGGGGGTGGGTGGTGCAATATATCACAAGCTTTCATGCCTTTTCCGGGTTTCAAAAAGTGATGGAACCGGGTAAAGTTGAACTGACCGAGCCTAACCAATCTCCCAAGGAAACCATGAACCTAAAAATCGTAGCAGAGCATTCCAAAATCCCGTTCGCCCTGAGCCTGTCGAAGGGTGAGCGGGATTTTGGAATGCTCACCAAGTGGGCGGGCGTGTGGAAGCCGCTCATGCTTCGACTGGGCTCAGCACGAACGGCTTCCACACTTTCCAACTGCGGTTTTTAGGATGAACTGTCCCAAGTGCCGACACGAACTGCAAGTGCAAAGTGAAATCTGCCCTCATTGCGGCATCGTATTTGAAAAATACCTGAAATACCATCCGGTACAGACCGATCAGCAGGATGTTCAGCCGCCCATTGTCACGCTATATGAAGAAGATGAAGCTCAGCCGCTGACGCAGTTTTTGTTCCACGAGGCGCAGCCAGCCACGTTGGCGTATTTTTCAGGCAGGTCGATTATTTTTGCGGGCCTTATTATTTGGAGCTGGCAGCTGATCAGCGCATCAATCGAAAGCAATGCGGCCGGGAACTCTTTTTTGCATCTGGTCAACCTACCTTTTCATGAGGCGGGGCACATTGTTTTCAGACCGTTCGGATCATTTATTACCTCATTAGGCGGAACGCTGGGGCAGCTGTTAATGCCGTCAATCTGCACGGGCGTGTTATTGCTTAAAACACGCGATCCTTTCGGCGCAGCGGTCGCGTTATGGTGGGTCGGTGAAAATTTTCTCGATATTGCGCCGTATATGAACGATGCACGGGCAGGGCAGTTGCCGCTATTGGGCGGTAATTTCGGCCATTCGTCGCCCTATGGTTTCCACGACTGGCAATACCTGTTGACCGAGTCCGGTCTTTTGCAATATGACCACGTTCTGGCCAAAGCGGCTTTTGCGATGGGGTCTGCAATCATGTTGCTGTCGTTGCTGTGGAGCGGGCTTTTGCTGGTTAAGCAATATAAGGGACTTTTGTAGGGGCGATTTTAATCGCCTTGGGCGAATAAATTCGCCCCTACAAAACGCGCACTATTTGGAAAGTTATTTTAAGCCGTCCGTGCTGAGCGAGTGTATTTTCAGGTTAAACGGTCAAAGCAAGAAAATGTTCACTGATACCTGAATGAAGACTGCATGGGCAGATATTGGCCGCTCCTGCGTTGTTTTATCGCAAGCCATTGTGTCGGCTACAAGGTTTTAGGAAGGGGAGGATGCCGCAACCGTAGACAATTTAAGCAACGCCAGCCACGCTTCAGGGCTATTTAACGCTTTAAACCGTTTTACTTTTGTCGTTTCAAAAGCTTTAAATTCCTTTCTCTTTTGTGTTTTAGATTGAATTATCACCTGC
>CAZAUB010000516.1:0-1947 GCA_964488195.1 uncultured Methylobacter sp.
TCGGCATAAATTTCCAGCTGCGGCTTGGTATCCGCTTCGGCATCATCCGATAACAACAGATTGCGGTTATTCATTTGCGAATCGGTTCTCTGCGCGTCGACAGCCACAATCACCCGCCCCTGAAACACGCCCCTGGCTCTATCGTCCAGCACGCCTTTGTACAGCTCGCGACTGATTGCATGAGGTTTCAAGTGATTGATACGGGTATGGTTGTCGATATGCTGACGCTTGACGCCCAAGTACAAACCATTCAATTCGCACTCCGATGCGTGATCGAGATCGACATGTATATCGCTACGCGCCAACAAGCCGCCAAAGGCGAAATTATGATGAGTAAACCGCGCATCCCGAGCCTGTTTAATGTAACAGCCGCCAAAATGGTAGGCTTTTTCAGACTCGCTTTGCATTTTATACAGCGTCAGATCGGCGTTTTGTTCAACAAAAACCTCGGTGACTGCGGCCGTTAAATAGGCATTCGCCGCGCCAGTTCCCGACTGGCTCGCGGCATTCACACCATCCCTGGCGTTATCCATGCCGACAAAAGTCTCTATCACTTTAGCTTCGGCCATTTCGTCGACAATAATAATATTGCGGGTCGTCGCCATTGCATCGGCACCAGTCACAATGTGCAGCAACTGTATCGATTTGTCTAAAACCAGCTTGGCCGGTACATGCACAAACAAGCCGTCGGTAAACCATGCAGTATTGAAAGCAATGAAGCTGTGCTCTGATTGATTCGCGGCCAAGCCCAGATATTTTTCCACTTTATCCGGCTGTTTTGCCAAAGCATCAGCCATGCTCATCACTGAAACAGCTTCGGGCAGACCGTCTAAAACCGAAAGCTCGGCTGAAAAATGGCCATTCACTAAAACCAAGACCCAAGCATCTTCCAGTTGATACGCTTTCAACCACTCGGAATTAACATCACCGGCAGTTAAATTCATCGACGGTGAAAACAGTTTCTTCTCAATGCCGGACACATTGGTGTAACGCCATTCTTCCTCGCGCGGCGATGGAAAGCCATGCGCTGAGAATTTATCCAAAGCATCGCATCTTAACGCCTGCAACCAAGGCAATGTTTGCCCCGGCAATGCAGGCGCTATCGTTTGATATTCAGCCGCATAACGGCTTGAACTTGTTGAAGCTGTTGTCATTACGCTGCCGCCTGTTCGCTTTCAACCCAACTGTAGCCTTTTTCTTCCAGCTCCAATGCCAGGTCGGCACCGCCGGATTTGACGATCTGACCATGCGCCAAAACGTGGACAAAATCCGGTTTGATGTAATCCAGCAAGCGCTGGTAATGCGTCACCATCACAAACGCGCGATCCGGCGAACGCAATGAATTAACACCTTCCGAGACGATTTTTAACGCGTCGATGTCCAGGCCCGAATCGGTTTCATCCATGATGCATAGCTTGGGTTCCAGAATAGCCATTTGCAGGATTTCATTACGCTTCTTTTCGCCGCCTGAGAAGCCTTCGTTAACCGCACGGTAAAGAAACTTCTCGTCCATTTCCAGCAAACGCACTTTATCTTTAACCAGCGTTAAAAAATCCATCGCATCGACTTCAGGTTGCCCGTTATGTTTGCGTATAGAGTTCAGCGCCGCTTTCAATAAATAGATATTGCTGACGCCGGGAATTTCTACCGGATATTGGAATGCCAAAAACACGCCTTCACGCGCCCGGATTTCAGGCGCCATTTCCAGCAAATCTTTGCCCTGATAAGTCGCCGAGCCTTCGGTGACAGTGTAGCCGCCCTTGCCTGACAACACATGCGACAAGGTGCTTTTACCGGAACCGTTCGGCCCCATAATCGCGTGAATTTCGCCAGCTTTAATCTCAAGGTTAATGCCTTTAAGAATGGGCTTGTCGCCAACGCTAACGTGAAGATTTTTTATGCTGAGCATGTTGTTTTTACCTGGAGTTATTTAACGGGTTTTACACC
>CAZAUB010000517.1:0-1945 GCA_964488195.1 uncultured Methylobacter sp.
CCAATGTTGCCTGCATGCTGATATTTTTAGCGGCCGGGATTACCGACTGGCTGGATGGCTATCTTGCCAGAAAAATGCAGCTGGAAACGCCGTTCGGGGCTTTTTTAGACCCGGTGGCGGACAAGCTGATGGTGGCCATGGTTCTGGTTTTGATCGTCCAGCAGCAGGGCAGTCCTTATTTGGCTATCCCGGCCGCCGTCATTATCGGCAGGGAAATCACCATCGCCTCGCTTCGGGAATGGATGGCAGAGATCGGCCAGCGGGCGCAGGTTAAAGTCTCCCAATTGGGCAAATGGAAAACTACATCGCAAATGCTGGCGATCGGCATGTTGTTATACCGTGATGATTTGTTGGGCATCCCCATCAATTATTGCGGCTACGGCTTGCTGTATATTGCGGCGACATTGACATTGTGGTCGATGATTAATTACTTAAGGGCAGCACTGGCAGTGTTGTCTGCAAAATAAATATTTATACAATTGGACTATAACGTTTAGACCGATTGGATTTTCACTCACATACCAATACAGCGCATTGAATCAGCTGTGAAAGAAGAACATGGATCAGGAAATAGAAGAAATTCAGGAAAAGCCTGAAGTGCAGGATGAGATATTAGTGGCGGCCTTGAAACTGTTTGCCGAAAAAGGTTATTTCAATACATCGTTAATCGACATTAAAGAGGCGGCAGGGATAAAAAACACCGGCGCAATCTACCAGCATTTCAAAACCAAACAAGCGATTGCAGCGCAATTGCATGCAAACATACTCGACAGCTTAAGCATCTCCATCGACGATATAAGGTGTACCAACGAAAAACCGTCCGAGCAATTACGGGGCATCGTCGATTTGCTGTTCAAGTTGACCGATGAAGCGCCCGATGTGCTGCGGTTTTTGTTGATTTTGAACATTAATGAGTTTTTGCCGGAAGCCAAGCCGCTGCATGAATCTGTACCCATCATAAAAATTATCAGTATTATTGAAACCGGCATCAAGGAAGGCGAAATCCGCAATATTACCCCGCAGTTAGGTTATGCCCAGTTCTTCGGTATTATTGATAACACCCTGCGACTGGTGTTGACCGGCTTTCTTGACAGGAAAGCAGATTATTATCAATCACAAGCCTGGCTTGCGGCGTGGAATACTATTGCTAAAAAGTGAGGTGGCTGATGTGTCACCACGAAGCCACAAGGAATCGCAAGGAACCGCAAGGAATAACATGTTATTGTGATATATGGGAATGTTGGGTATAAACAGCATGCTCAACAGGACCGTTGCCCCGTCCGAAATTTAAAGTGGCACCGAATCGTCGTAGAGTGTTTCGGGAGCAATATCGATTTCCCCAGGCCAGACAACCGTGCCGTAATCGATACGCGCACATTCAAACAAAGCTGGCGCCGCAATACGATTCCACGGTTTCATCGAAAGCAGTGGCCGCATATCAAACCTGCGTCGTTCGCCATTTTTAAATTCAAGGTCAAGTTGAAAATCAGAGCACGTGCTCACAGAAATCACATCAATCAACATTGGCAAACTCACTGAAGTGGCGCAATTCGGAAAGGCTCGTCACCGTTGACGGCCAACTCCCAGTCAACTAGTAACGCTTCCTTATGAATCTCAATCCATGCTTGCACCATTTTGAGTTGTTTAGGGGGAATCCGCCCATCAAAGACCGAACCGTCATCAATGGATTCCGCTGCCTCTTCGCCTTGATAACGGACATGAATATGCGGAAGATGATGCCGTCGATTATCTCGAAAATACATCAATATAAGAATGCCGTAAAACATATTGATGGTCGGCATCGAAGTTCTCCTGACAAAATAAGACCTGATTAGCAAGATGCTTCAGCTAGTGACAAAAGGTTCGTCATCCCGGCAGGGATTCACTCCGAGCTGTCCTGCCCGGAGCCCTTCGGGTTAATGCAAATCCGTTCCAGACGGATTTG
>CAZAUB010000518.1:0-1924 GCA_964488195.1 uncultured Methylobacter sp.
CGGCAATGGCTGCGCAACTTGCATCACGACCTGAATGTCACCAGCATATTTGTCACCCATGATCAGGAAGAAGCCATGGAAGTCGCCAGCCAGGTTGTCGTGCTCAACCACGGGCGCATCGAGCAACAAGGCTCGCCCGGCGATATTTACGATAATCCGGCCAATGCTTTCGTATCCCGCTTTATCGGGCAGACCAATGTTTTTTATCTGGAAGAACAGGATGTCGATTGGCTGCAAACAGCAGGAATACCTGTTGCGCACCAACAAGGCAAGTTTGCGCATGTTCGCCCGCATGACATCATTATTGAAAAATCGCTAGCTGATACCGATGATGGGTTTGTAACCTTGAAAGATTGGCAGCATCTGGGCTCCCTGATCCGTATTGAGCTGGTCAAGAACGGCTCGGCGACAAGCGTTTATGCAGAAATGCCCAATGACCAATTCAGGCGTTTGCATCTGAACAGGGGCGACAAGGTTGATCTACGGATACGCCATGCGCATTGGTTTCATTAGCAGAGGTTGTCGGGTTACACTACATTAATCTATAGTTAAACGAAAGATATTGTGGGGGCGACTTTAGTCGCCCTTTTACACATACTGGGCGACTAAAGTCGCCCCCACATGGATATTTTAAACCAGGAAACATCCCAATAAATGAATTTAAGCCAAATTGAACTGCTTCGCGTTCTTCGGGAAAATGATTTCAGCCTTTCAAAAGCGGCGGAAAAAATGCATATCGTGCAATCGGCGGTCAGTCGGCAATTGCAGCTTTTTGAGGCCGAATTAGGCTCCCCGATATATGAACGGCAAGGCAAGAAATTGATAGGCTTGACCTCCTTGGGTCGGCGCATCATGAAGGAAGTCGCAACCATTAACATGGCCAAAAACAATATTCAGACTATAGCCTCCGACTATATCGACAGCAACCAGGGCGTTTTGCATATTGCAACCACGCACACCCAGGCCAAGTACTTTTTACCGAAACCTATCCTGCGCTTTAGGGAAAAATATCCCGGCGTCAGGATTTATATGATTGAAGCGTCGCCCGAACAACTGATTAACAAACTGCACACCCGGAAAGCGGACATCGCCATTTGCACCGAGAAAGTCGATGAAGATACCGATTTGGTCATCAAACCTTGCTATGAATGGCATCATGCGGTGGTAGTGCCGCAAAATCATCCGCTGAGCGAGGGTGAAATTTCTCTTGAACGGCTCGCCTCTTATCCGATACTCACCTACAGTTTTGGTTTTACCGGACGTTCAAATATCGAGACCGCATTTAAAAACACCGGCATGGAACTGGATATTATCCTGGCCGCCGCCGATACCGACGTGATCAAGACGTACGTCCGCCTAGGGATGGGAGTCGGCATTATTGCCGGTATGGCGTATGATCCGGCGATGGATCAGGATCTGGTTGCACGGGATTTATCGCATCTTATTCCCAGCTCAAGAACCAAGATCGCCTATTTAAAAAACAACTACCTGCCCTTATACACGCAGCACTTTATCGACGAGTTGCTGGTTGCGGCTAAAGAACTTAATCTCCATTAAGGAGCGGGATTAAATTACGGTTTGTCGTAAACAGGAGTGCAAGCTTTGCTTGCCTGTAGGCAAAACATCGCATAATTTGCAGGCAAAGCCTGCACTCCATCCTTAAGTTGATGCATATGACCAAAGAAAATCCAACCCAATCGTTGATCAAGGAGAATCCTATGGAACGACCGCAATCCGTGAGCTTCGGCACGGCTTTCCGCTTCTGGCTCAAACTCGGCTTCATCAGCTTCGGCGGCCCTGCCGGGCAAATCGCCATCATGCATCAGGAATTGGTCGAGCGGCGACGCTGGATTTCGGAAAAGCGTTTTCTGCATGCGCTGAATTACTGCATGTTATTGCCGGGGCCTGAAGCGCAGCAACTTGC
>CAZAUB010000519.1:0-1890 GCA_964488195.1 uncultured Methylobacter sp.
CTATCAACCCGCTGTGGGATTATTGTCAGAAATTATCATTTTAACCGATTTTAAAATTCTTTTGTTAGAGTTCTTGCCGCCTTAAACATGGCTACCCCAAGTCATGCCAATTGGTTCCGGGCAAAATCAAATTGACCGCTTAGGATAAAATTTAATTAAACCGGGTTATTTACACTTAAGCCGGTAGGCCACATCAGCGTTGGAATATTCCGCTTAATAAACCGATAAGATTTACTAACTGAAGTTTCCCAGTTTCTAAAGCCCTTAATCCCGCTACTTATAAGGGGTAGGTATTTAATGCAGGGTTTGCTGCTTTTATGGCAAACCCCACTTTAATAGGTTTTCCTTTATAGGCTACGGGCTCAAAAACTGGGAAACTTCAGTTTACTAATAAACATTTTATGGGGAAACTTATGCGGATAGCGCTATATCGCGACTTAAAGCCATGTTTTTGGAAACGGAGTCATAGTGGTCAGCTGATTAGGTTCGTTATTTAATTAAACTATGTTATTTAACACACTAAAAATAGGTCATATGACTCACTTTATTAAAAACACAGCTCCCGATAAAAGCTTATAGTCCGCACAAGGCAAGCGCATCGAAATAATAATAAGCGAAATTGATTAGCAACTAAAGAGCAAGTAATTGATTACGATAAATTAAAAGTCGAATACGGTAGCCTTGGTGGTCAGTGTTGCCGTGATCTTGGTAGCTTGGCATGCAATGTGCTTTTATGAACAGACCACCCATGACTATAAAAATTAAAACAAATGAAAAAGTATCTACTATTGCTGGGAATGACTTATTTAGGCTGCGGAGTTGCTGCCGAACCAGCCAAGACTAAAAAGACAGATAAACAAGCTCAGACAAAAAACGATAAATATCAGGGCGAGGAGATGGTGACTTACGGGACCGCGACCGATAGAAAGTTCCCGGATACTGTCAAGGCAACGCCTACCTATACTATTGATGCCACAGACGTAAAAACCAAAGTTAATGCGACAACGGTTGAGGATACTATCAGATATGCTCCAGGCGTATTGATACGCAAACGTTTTATGGGTGATCCAAACGGCACCCTGGGCATACGCAGCTCAAATTCGTTTCAAACCGCACACAGCATGGTTTACGCTGACGGCATGCCGTTGCACAATCCTTTGCGCACCAGTTTCAGCGGCGCACCCAGGTGGTCGATGGTGTCACCGAGCGAAATCGATTCGGCGGAAGTGCTTTACGGGCCTTTTTCATCACAATACAGCGGCAACTCGATGGGCGGTGTGATTAATCTATATACTAAAATGCCGGAAAAATTTGAAGCCCAAATGGATGCTATGGGTATGTTTCAGAATGTGCACCGGGCAGGACGCAATGAAACTTTAATGGGCTATAAAACTTTTCTTTCTGCAGGCGACCGGATAGATAAGTTCAGTATTTACGGTTCTTATAACCATTTTGAAAATGAAGGACAACCGCAGACTCCTCGTACCACCACGGTCTCAAATGGTGCTACTGGAACAGTAGTCACTGGTGGGCAATTTGAAAACCAGCCCACTGGCACACCCGGTATTCTGTATGGCGATGACGGCGTGGCGCAGCAGACTACAGACCTTTTCAAGCTCAAAATGGGTTATGATTTTACTGAAGATTTGCAAGGACGTTTTACAATTGCCTACGAAGAACGCGAAGGGAAAACGGATGACCCGTTAAGTTTGTTAAAAAATACCTCAGGCAATACTTTATGGGGCGGAGGGACAACGACAGGATTCTCAAGTAATACTCAGGCTAATAATGGTGCTTATACCCAAGCTGGAAAAACATTTGCCGTGCCGGGTTCCGCATTCTCAGTGGGCACATTTGAACGTAACGCATTAAATTATGGCCTGAACCTAA
>CAZAUB010000520.1:0-1889 GCA_964488195.1 uncultured Methylobacter sp.
CCGACAAACCAATGCCGCGTTGAGTTACATTAATAATATGAGGAGCTCATTAAATGAAGTTGTTTGAACTTGGAAAAATCACCATGACCCCTTCGGCTATTTCGATTATTGCCAGTTTTAAGGTACCTATTGGAGATTTGCTGGACAGGCATGAAAAAGGTGACTACGGGGATGTATCAGAGGTGGATTGGCGTGAAAACACGCTGGCGTTACTGCCTGACTCGGTGGAAAGGGTCATGTCGGTCTATAGCGTTGGCACCAAAAAATTATGGGTTATCACAGACCCGGACAGAAAGGTGACAACGCTATTAACAGAGGAAGATTTTTAACAAAAATATTTAACCGCAGAGTTACGCAGAGGTTATCGCAGAGTTACGCAAAGTTTTCTTTGTGTTACTTTGCGGCAATACTTTTAATAGACTTTTAATTCAAGGTGAGGTATGTCAGAAAGTGAATTAAGCCATAAAATCATTGGGTGTGCTATGAAAGTACATACTGAATTAGGGCCTGGTTTATTGGAAAATGCTTATGAGGAATGCTTGTTTTATGAACTACTTCAAGCTGGATTAAAAGTTGAAAAGCAAAAAGTATTGCCGTTGATTTATCATGAAGTAAAACTGGATGCAGGATATAGAATTGATTTATTGGTTGCAAATAAAATTATTGTTGAAATTAAAGCTATTGAAGCTTTTAACGATGTTCACTTAGCACAAATACTTACCTATTTAAAACTCTCAAACTGTAAATTAGGGTTGTTAATCAACTTTAATGTTAAAAGTTTAAAGGATGGTATTAAAAGGGTCGCGAATGGAATTTGATGTATTTACATTTTCAAAATATTTAACCGCAGAGTTACGCAGAGTTTTTCGCAGAGTCTCGCAAAGTTTTCTTAGGGCTCGTTCACAAATAACCTATTTATTCCCAGCTTTCAGAGCGGCTATTCAGCAAGGATTGAAAAGGATCAGATTGCACAAGTTATTTCATAATGATCCCTTAGCATTACTCTGCGAGACTCTGCGAAAAACTCTGCGTAACTCTGCGGTTATAGGGTTTCAAAACGGAGTACAAGACTGAATGTTTGCATGGCTTAATGATTTACTGTCCAGCACTGGCAATTTTATGCCTCACGGTGCTTGCTATCTATGGCTGCCGTCAATCTTGTGGTTACATATTATTAGCGATACTATCATTGTGCTCGCTTATTATTCCATTCCTTTTGCGCTGTGGTATTTCGTTCATAAACGTACCGATCTAGTCTATCGCTGGGTGTTTGTGCTGCTTGGGATTCTTATTTGTTTGTGCGGTACCACCCACTTAATCAGTATCTGGACAATTTGGCATCCCGATTATTGGCTGCATGGTCTGATAAAACTTGCCACGGCGCTCGTTTCGATTGTAACTGCCTTGCTGCTTTGGCCGTTGATTCCAAAACTGTTACGACTGCCTAGCCCCCAAGCGCTACAAACCAGCGAAACCTATCAGCGCGCTATCTTCGATGCCACACCGGATGCCATCCTGATCAGTGATGAGCAAGGTATTATTACCATGGTCAATCAGCAGGCCGAGCGCTTGCTGGGTTATCCGATTAACGAACTGCGCGGGCTATCGATTGAAGCTTTGGTGCCGGAGCGCTTTCGTGCGGCGCATCCGGCACAGCGGGCACAATTTGCCGCCTCGGCAGTCGCCCGATCGATAGGAGTAGGGCGGGGGGTAAAGGCACTACGAAAAGACGGCAGTGAATTGGATGTGGAAATCAGCTTAAGCCCGATTCAAACAGAGCAAGGCTTGTTTTTCGCCAGCGCCTTGCGAGACATCACCGAACGGAAACGAGCCGAGGCTACGCTACGGGCAAGTGAGGCGCGTTTTCGCCGGATGGCCGACAGCTCACC
>CAZAUB010000521.1:0-1886 GCA_964488195.1 uncultured Methylobacter sp.
TGTATATATTAGGCATCGCAGTCGCGGTACTGACCGGATTAATCATGCGCCATACCCTGTTTAAAGGGGAATCAGCCCCCTTTATAATGGAATTGCCTGCCTACCACATGCCGACAGTACGCGGCGTTTTTATCAGAACCTGGGATCGGCTAAAATCCTTTTTGTTCAACGCAGGCAAAGTCATCGTGCCGATGGTATTAGTGCTAAATTTTCTTAATGCACTAGGTACGGATGGTTCATTCGGCCAGGAAAACAGCAATAAATCGGTATTAAGCGAGATCGGTCGCGGCCTGACACCGGCGTTTAAACCGATGGGCATAGACAAAGACAACTGGCCTGCAACGGTAGGCATTTTTACCGGCGTATTAGCCAAAGAAGCGGTGGTTGGAACCTTGGACGCCTTATACAGCCAGCTTGGAGCGGCAGGCTCAAGCGCCGCCGATAAAGCGCCATTCAATCTCGAACAGGCCTTAATTGATGCCTGCTTAACCGTGCCTAAAAACCTGCAAGACGTTGCAGATAACCTGTTAGATCCCTTGGGCCTGAATATCGGCACCGTCGGTGATATGGCGGCGGCAGCTGGCGAGCAGGAAGTCAACACCGGCACCTTCGCCGCAATGCAGCAAAGTTTTGATGGCAAATCAGGGGCTTTCGCCTATTTGTTATTTATCTTACTGTATGCACCCTGCGTCGCGGCAACCGCTGCAATCTACCGGGAAACCAACATCAACTGGACTGTGTTCGTGGTGTTTTGGACTACCGGGATTGCCTACATGACCGCAACTATTTTTTATCAAGTGATGACCTATAGCCTGCATCCCGACTATTCATTGGTCTGGATAGCAGGATTAATTATTGCCTTTTCAGCCGTATTGCTCGGATTGTGGCTGCTCGGCAAGAGCGCTGATGCAACAGCAGGCGTAAAACAAAGCCGGGAGTCTTTAAGTGATCCTGTCTGATTTAAGAGCCTATTTAAGAGAGCAGCACCGGGTTGCGCTGGCTGACTTGATCATACATTTCAACATGGATGCCGACGCCCTGCGGGGCATGCTGGACAAATGGATCAGCAAAGGCAAAGTACGTAAACTGCCGTTGAGTGCTTCTTGCGGTACCAGCTGCTGTCAGTGCGATACAGCTTTGACAGAGATTTATGAGTGGGTTGATGAGTAAATTCTGCAAAATCACATGGAATGTTATATATTTCGCTTAGCGGTTATCAAAATGCTGTTCTATACCTGAATTAAGTAGCGCGTAGAAAGATAAAAACCGCCTTCGGACGCAAAAACTAACTAACCCATTACAACCGAGAGAAACCTGTCATGCACGAGCAAACACTCAAACAGGAAGCATTGGAATCTCTACAACGTCTGCCTGACAATGCCGACATTGATGAGATCATGTATCGCCTCTACGTCATCGACAAACTGCACAAGAGTCGTGAGGCCATCAAGCAAAACCAAGTGATCAGCCACGAAGACCTGAAACGCGAAATTGAACAGTGGTGATTATCTGGTCAAAACCGGCGTCTGAAGACCTGCGCCTGATTCACCGGTACATTGCCCATGATTCCAAACACTACGCCACTCGCGTGATTCAGGACATTACCAACAAAGTAGAAAACCTGATGAGCCTGCCGCGCCTTGGCAGAGCGGTACCCGAGATCGGCGAAGATAACGTGCGGGAAATTGCCATGTACTCTTATCGTATCATGTACGAATTGATCGGCGACACCATATACATTCACGGCATCTTTCACAAGAGAAGGCAGTTCAAGCCGGAAGATTTGCAACGATAAGTAATGATCGGGTCGGGGTAACGGGATTACACCCGCTACCTCTCCCACACCACCGGCAATGCGGTTTTCCGCAACGGCGGTTGAATCCAAC
>CAZAUB010000522.1:0-1876 GCA_964488195.1 uncultured Methylobacter sp.
TCGCGCAATTATCAAAATCCCGAACAAGTTACCGAGCTGATTAACAGCATTCGTGCTGCGCGTCATGGCAACATACTGATTGCCGTCGATCAGGAAGGCGGCAGAGTGCAACGCTTCCAACAAGGCTTCACTCGCTTGCCGCCTGCATCACGCTATGCGCAAAACCCTGAACTGGCGCAACCGGCTGGCTGGCTGATGGCCGCCGAACTATTAGCGGTCGGCGTTGATTTCAGCTTTGCACCGGTCTTGGATATTGATTGCGGCGTCAGCGAAATCATCGGCAACCGGTCGTTTTCTACCGACCCAACGCTTGCAACGCGTCTTTCAAGTTCATTCAGGAAAGGCATGAATGAAGCAGGCATGGCCGCAACCGGCAAGCATTTCCCCGGACACGGCGCAGTGGCGCTGGATTCACACCTGACCTTGCCGATAGACGAAAGGGATTTGGACAGCATCAGGGCAAAAGACTTGGCGCCCTTTAAACAACTGATCGCAGAAGGCCTGGAAGGCATTATGCCTGCGCATGTCGCCTATCCAAAAATCGACCCGAATCCGGCCGGTTTCTCGCCGTTCTGGATACAACAGATTTTACGCAAGGAATTAAATTTTAACGGCACGGTGTTCAGCGACGATTTGAGTATGGAAGGCGCGGCATCAGTCGGCGACTTCCCGGAACGCGCCAGACTGGCGCAACTTGCCGGATGCGATATGATTTTAGTTTGCAACAACCCGAGCGCAGCTGAACAGGTGCTGGATGCGTTGCCGATAACCCAAGATTCCATCAGAGAGCAGCGCCTCAACCGGATGCGGGGTAAACCGCAGATGAACCGCGAGCAGTTGATGCACTCCGAAAAATGGCAACAATTATCAACCCTCATCAACAACATATAATCATGCTTGAAGAAATAAAACACGTCCAGGCAACTGCCGACTTGCTGCACAGCGAACAGGAAGTTGAAGCCGCCATCGATAAAATGGCTCAGGAAATCAACATCGCGCTTGCCGACCGCAACCCGCTATTACTCTGCGTTATGAACGGCGGCATTCCGACCTTCGGTAAATTACTGACCCGGTTAACCATGCCGTTAACCATAGACTCTATCAACGCCAGCCGCTATCAAAACCAGACCGCAGGCGGCAGCATCGAATGGCTGGTTAAACCGGAAACCCCCCTTAAAGGCCGGGTCGTACTGATCGTTGACGACATCCTAGATGAAGGCATTACCCTTGAAGCCATCTATGGCTATTGCCGGGGACAAGGCGCGACAGCCGTTTACAGCGCTGTGTTAGTGGATAAAATACTCGACCATGAAAAACCGGTAACCGCCGATTTTATCGGGCTGAAAATGGAAAACCGTTATTTGTTCGGCTACGGCATGGACTACAAAGGCTATTTACGCAACGCACCGGGCATTTATGCCTGTCAGGAATAATCATCATGACCACACTTGCCATCATTGGCGGCACCGGCCTGACCCAACTTAGCGACTTAAAAATCATCAAACGCGAGCAGCTGAGCACGCCTTACGGTTCGCCTTCTGCCGAATTTGTTACCGGTGAACTGAACCACACCCGGATTATATTTCTGGCCAGGCACGGCAATCCGCACACCATCGCCCCGCACAAAATAAATTATCGGGCTAATATCTGGGGACTTAAGCAACTCGGCGTTGAACAGATCATCGCCGTCGCCGCAGTAGGCGGCATTACCAGCGAAATGGCGCCTGCGCATATCGCCATCCCCGACCAGATTATCGATTACAGCTATGGTCGCAAGCATACTTTTTTTGAAGACGATGCCGTCACTCACATCGACTTTACCTATCCGTACAATCAAAAACTGCGCTCCCGCTTAATTACTGCCGCCGCCAAGGCC
>CAZAUB010000523.1:0-1863 GCA_964488195.1 uncultured Methylobacter sp.
CACCTCGGCACACCGCTACGCTGCTCCTGCATTGCTCTACCTCCTACATCCATGCAGTCGTAAAGCGCCTACTTTTGGTGCGAAAAGATGCAACCCAGCCCAACTCTACGCGACTATTGGACAATTTGACAACAAAATATACTGTTGTTATTATCTCCAACATGAAAGCAGAGCTACTGATTAAAGAACGGCTGTCCCAAGGCGAAAACAACTTTGCTGAGTTGGCCTTGTGGCGTGTGCCTGTGCCTGTGCCTGTATTGGGCAGTAGTCATGCCTTCAAGTACCGGCTGGCATTTGTTGTCGATGGCGTGTGTGTCCTGCGCTATGACAATGAAGCAGGCAAGGGTGATCATAAACATGTGAGTGCAGTTGAAACGACCTATATGTTTGAGTCGCCGAGCCGTTTGCTGGCCGATTTTTGGCACGATGTTGAGTTGTGGAGAGCGCATCATGAATGAAGTCACCATTGGAGTAAGCAGTATTAAGGATGTATCCGAGCGTTTTATTACAGCTTGGGAAACCGGACAGCCACAAGGCGCACATATTGGTTTTGAATCCGAAGAGCAACTCTGGAAAACGCTGACCTTAAAACGCTGGCAGATTTTAAAAGCCATGACCGGCTCAGGCGAGCTGAGCATCCGCGAAGTGGCGCGGCGCGTTGGCCGCGATGTAAAAGCGGTGCATGGCGACGTTAAAGCCCTGCTGAATTGCGGCCTACTGGATAAAACCAATAGCGGCAAAGTGCTGTTTCCATATGATGCAGTGCATGTTGATTTTATATTGCGGGCGGCATAAGTCGATAAGTCAGGGCGCTTTAACCCACCAGCCAAAGACGGCCTGTCGATATCCCAGATGCCACCGTATACAAGTAGGTTTGCTAGTTCCCAAGCTCCAGCTTGGGAACTAGCAAACCGCAGTTATTTGCATCAGCAGAATCACTGTGTTTTTTGGGGTGTCAACTGCTGAGTAAGATAAGTCCCGGTACTCTTTAATTTCCCCAGCAAATTATCCATTGCCGTAAATTGCTTGCGATAACGGGCTTCTATTCCAGTAAGCCTAGTATTGAGCTTAACCCGTTCAGCAGAAATGCCCTTGATATTCTTATTAACGCCATCCACGCGCGACGACAATGCGCCGTCAGCAGACAGGTAATCTGTTAATACCTTGTCAAAACCCGGCGACAATCCATTCGTGGATGCAAACAATTGCGGAACCGCATCAGAATTTGCGGTTATAACACTATCAAGCTTAACAGAATCAAGCAACAGCAATCCGGCTTTATTAGTTTTAATACCGATGTCTGCTAACGTTGAAAATCCAGCCACGCCACCCACCACCGGAGTTGATAAGACCTGACGCAGCTGGTTTTGTATACCCCGCAACGTTGCATCACCAAATAACCGGCTAGCCTTCTTGGTTTTAGCATCATAACTGGACAAGCTACTCAGTGTGCCGGCCAGTGAATTATACGCTTTAATAAAATCATTAACTTTTGACGTAGCGGCGCTGTTATCCACCGCAACAGTTAAGGTTCCTGCGGGGATGGCCACATCCGCTTTTACCAGGGCAATGGTCACCCCGGAAATGACATCGGTCAAACTATTGCTGGTCCTTGTGACTGATTGCCCATCGACCTGAATAATTGAGTCCGCAGCAGTCTGAATGGATGTCAGGCTGGCTGTTGCAAACCGGCTTAAATCGTTAGGCGGCGACGGAACATCAGGTGTTGCGACCACGCTGATGGTATTTGCAACGCCCGTTACCGTTGAAGTCAGCACCAGTTGCGAATCAGTAGCGCTAACCTTAACGATGCTTGCGCTGATGCCTGGGTTAGTAGACGACTGGTTGATGAGGTCACGAACA
>CAZAUB010000524.1:0-1854 GCA_964488195.1 uncultured Methylobacter sp.
CGCGCGCCAGCAGCGCGACGACCAATCGTTCCAACAGATGATCCTGTCCGACGATCACCTTTTTCACTTCGTACAACACGCGCTCCATTGGCTTCCTGTTCTCGGGATTCCTGCTCTGATCCATCAGCCATCTCCTTCATTTTCGAGGAAGAACCTCGATATCATCGATGCATACGCCATCGCAATCGTGGCTTTTCCCGGAAAAAATTCCCGCACGCGACCAGCGCCCGGTTGTTCCTGCCAGGCGTTTCGAGGTTCCCAAGCCGGAGTTACTACCGGCTAATCCACAATCGCCTGGTAAGCTAAATTGCGAAAACGCTCCTGCACCGGATAATCATCTATAGGCAAATGCTGCGTCATCATCAGACCAATGAAGTCTTCGGTGGGGTCGATCCAGAAATAAGTTTGTGCCGCGCCTGCCCAACCGTACTCCCCGACTGAGGTCAGTGCCCGGGCTTTACCGAGCTCCGTCGCCACGCGGAAGCCCAGCCCGAAACCGTGATCCAACTCAAATGGGCCGATGGTCAGCGGCATAAGTGCGTCCGGGATATGGTTGGCGGTCATCCAGGCCAGTGTTTTGCGGCTGATCAGCTGCCGGCCTGCATAGGCGCCGTTGTTCAGGAGACAATTACAGAATTTGAGATAGTCCGACAGTGTGGACGTTAGTCCTCCCCCACTGGATGGACATTGCGTGGGTGTGGTTACGTCGCCGATCAAGAGGACGTTCTCAGGCGGAACAGGATAAGGGTCGTAGAGCGCTTTGGAGGCGTAAATCTGTGCCAGACGACTCACTTTCTCGGGAGGGACCTGAAAGGCGGTGTCGATCATGCCCAGCGGCTTGAAGATTCGTTCCTCGAGGAAGTCCGCCAGCGGCATATCCGCTACGACCTGTATCACATAACCAAGTACATCAGTGGCATAACTGTAGCGCCATTGTGTTCCCGGCTGGAACAGTAACGGTATTTCTGCGAGGCGCTCAATAACCTCTTGTAAGGATCGGTTCCGGAGGAAAAGCTCTGGAATGGCTTGGCGGTACAGGTCCTCAATGGGTGAATCAAAGAACCAACCGTAACTCAATCCGGCGGTGTGCGTCAGTAGATGATGTAATGTTATCGATGGGTTCTGATCGACGAGTTTCAACCCGACAGCGCCCGACCCGGCATAGACCTTCGTTTTCGCGAACGCTGGGATAAACTTGGAAACTGGCCCGTTCAGGCTAAAACGCCCTTCTTCGTAGAGCATCATCATCGCCACACTGACAATGGGCTTGGTCATGGAGTAGATGCGAAAGATGTTATCTTCTTGCATGGGCTTCCTGGCTTCGATGTTCATCCGGCCGAATTTGCCGAAATGCACAATCTTGCCCTTTCGCTGAACCAACGTCATGATACCTGGCAAGCGGTCGCCTTTGACGAAATCCTCCAAGACGGGGGCAATGCGCCCGAGCCGCTCGGTGGACATACCGACTTCTTCGGGGCGGTTGATCTCCATAGGATGTTGTCCTTTCACCAGGCGTTCTAGCGCTCAAGTTTTCCAAAAACACCGCAAAAAAGCGAAAATCTAGTGAGATAGCTACTGAAAGACCAGTAACTTGATGGGGATGACCCATAGCCCGCGCGGCGCTGGCCTCTACGGCTGCCGTGCGGTCACCTGTCACTTAATACGGCGGCAAGCCGGCGGCAGCGCCCGCAACATTGATTGGCACCGCGAAGCCGATGCCGATAAAGACATCCTGCTCGGTCGGATTCACGATCCCGGTGACGATGCCGATCACCTGGCCATAGCGATTAAGCAGCGGACCGCCCGAGTTGCCGGGATTCACGGCGGCGTCTATTTGAATCAAGCCTTGCAGTT
>CAZAUB010000525.1:0-1853 GCA_964488195.1 uncultured Methylobacter sp.
CTATTACTCACTCCGCTGTTGATTACGTATTAACTCGGCAAACTCTTCCGCAGGTATGGGGCGGCTTTTGATAAAACCCTGATAAGTATCACAACCCGTTTTCCATAAGAACGCCAGCTGCTCCAGCGTTTCTACGCCTTCTGCCAGCACTTTGAAACCTAGGGTATGCCCCATCGCCACAATGGTCGCTGCAATTTCCATATCACCTTTATTATAGGGAATCTCGTCGATAAAACTCTTGTCTATTTTCAGCACATCCAGCGGGAAACGTTTGAGATGGGCCAGCGATGAAAAACCGGCACCAAAGTCGTCAATGGCAAGCCGAATGCCCTGAGCACGCAAGTTATTAAGAATATCCGTTGCGTTATCCTGATTCCCTATCAATCCACTTTCGGTCATTTCCAATTCCAGTTGTCCGGCTGGAAAACCGGTTTCGGCCAGTACCGTAGCAACCAAGGCATTAATGTCGCTACGCCGGAACTGGTACGGGGAAATATTGACCGCCAGGATTAGCGGCGGCAGCCCCCTATCGAGCCACTGTCGGCCTTGTCGGCAAGTTTCGCGCAGTACCCATTCGCCAATCTCCACAATCAAATTGGTTTCTTCGGCAGTGGGAATAAAGCGGGAGGGCTGGATCAATCCTTCGATAGGGTCTTGCCAGCGCACTAATGCCTCAGCGCCGACAATACGACCACTGATAATATCCATTTGCGGTTGGTAGAACACACGCAGTTCCTGTTGTTGAATCGCCCGGCGCAATCGGCTTTCCAACTCAATACGTTCACGAACAGCTATCGTCAGGTCTTCGGAAAAATAGGCAAAGCAGCCGCGCCCTTGATCTTTGGCGTAATACAGCGCCGCATCGGCATGATCCAATAATATTTCAGGGTTGTCACCGTGTTGTGGATACAGACTGATACCAATGCTGGTGCCAATCCGCACATCGTCATTTTGGCTCAACTTAAAGGGTTTGCTTAAATCGGCGATAATTTCTTTAGCGACCCGCGCTGCATCGTCCGGGTGAGTGATATCTTCCAGCAACACGATAAATTCATCGCCACCCAAACGGACAACCATGTCGACATCACGCAACCGGGTTGTGAGTCTTGCAGCGACTTGTTGCAGTAACAAGTCACCCATCTGATGCCCCAGACTGTCGTTGACCGCTTTAAAACGATCCAGATCCAGCATCAGTAATGCCAACTGTTTGTCATCACGTCGCGCTATTTCTATGCCGTATTTTAGCCGCTCCTGCAACAGCCGACGGTTGGGAAGCTCGGTGAGCGGATCATAGAAGGCCAGATGTTTAATCTCTTCTTCGGTGGACTTGCGAGCGGTGATGTCGATACAGGAGCCGATATAGCCCAGGAATGTATCTTGCTCGTCATAAAGCGGCACACCATGAACGAGCAACCAGCGATATTCACCATCAAAGCGGCGCAGACGATATTCCATACTGAATTCCTGACGGGCATCGAAAGAACTCACATAGGTATCCAGGCAGCGCTGAGAGTCTTCTGGATGCACGTTTTCTGCCCAGCCGTTGCCAATTTCCTGCTCCATCGTTCGTCCGGTAAATTTCAGCCACGCCTTGTTAAAGTAGCAACAAAGCTTGTCCGGTCTGGCAATCCATGTCAGCACTGGCGCATTATCTGCCATAGTGCGGAAACGGGCTTCGCTCTCCACCAGCGACGTCGTCGCCCGCTTGCGCTCATTGCTAATTGGCATGGCATCCGGCAATGCATCGTTAAATTGAAAAACACCTCGCTCCAGGAGCTGCTCACTCGGTTTACCAAAGATATAACCCTGTCCATAATCAACACCTATTTCTCTTAAAAGAGAAATCGTTTTTG
>CAZAUB010000526.1:0-1849 GCA_964488195.1 uncultured Methylobacter sp.
TCAAGGCCCCGCAAATCATCATCGTCACCGATTTCGGCGGCTACCGGCTTTCGGCACGCAACCAGCTGCAAGGCACGGTAACCCAGGTTAAATCCGGCGCGGTCAACGCCGAAGTCGATATCGAGCTAAAAGGCGGCGAACAGGTTGCCGCCACCGTGACCAACAACAGCGTCGAAACCTTGGGCTTGCGCAAAGGTCAGCCAGCCACGGCGGTGTTCAAGGCCGGTGCGGTGATTCTGGCGGTTGCGGGTTGATTGTCATCGGAGAAGGCGCGCGCGGCGCGCCCTACTCAGCTATTAGCCAAGTATCATTTCCAAAATATTACCAAAAACCCAATAAAAGTAAGCGATGCGTACCCTTGGCTATATCGGATTCAGCAGTTGCGGTGGGCAACGAAAAGAAGTTGCCCACCCTAAGTGACTGGTTACGGATTGAGAATATTTGCATCAGGAGCAAGCCAAAGTTTGTAATAGCCTGCTTTATACCAATCAATAGAGAAAGATTTATACTTATCTGACAAGTCTTTTAAACGAAGCTTGGGAAGAACCTCTTGCAACTTTATTAACAATTGTTCTGCTTCATCTTTGTCTTCTTTAAAAAAAAAGTACAACTGGCTATTTTTAGGACCGTCTTTTACTAATTGAATTGGTCGAAGAATTATTTTTTTTCCACCGACTTCAATGCTTTCAAGCCAACTATTAATTTTTTGTACAGATTCTTCTTGTTGTTGGTTACGCACATAAATCCATAACCTCGATGGCTGTTTGTTTACAATCTGCTTATACGACTCATCAGCATTATTAATGTTTTTTTGAATCAGTTCGTCCAAACCTGCACATACATTCTGAGAAATAAGTAATAATAAAGTAAGTGCTAACATTACCCGATAATTCATCGTGTCACCTTCCCACATACATTTCTTGCTAGTTCGTTTGATACTTTTTTCATATTATCTAGATTTTCCTTCAATTCTTTTTTCTTTTCTGACAGTTTTGATTTTTTTTCATCAAATAAAAATGTCATCGGTATAGTTAGAGCTGATGTGTTTCTTCTGGATTCGTTGAAAAACAAATTTAATTCTTGAATTTCCTTTTCTAAATTTTGATTTTCAATTTGATATTGAGTTAAGGTCATGTACTTTTCTAATAGACAAGTTAATATCCCAACTTCAAATTTTAGGTCATCTTTTGTTGGAAACTGATTTTGAAGCCATAAAAATGCTCCCAAAAAGCAACCTACTATTGTGATTAATATTGTGATTAAATTTCCAAACTCTTTAATTTTTTCCCACACAATTCCCTCCCAACATTATAAATGTCTAACTTAAATAATCCTGTCCGTTTCCAAACTCCAATTCGTAACCCGTAAGCAAGTAGCCCTGATGCAGCGTAGAAACAGAGAAAGAATTTCTCCCGCCAGATAGTATCATATTAAGTTAAGGAGACAAAAGCCAGGGAGCCACGGAGGGTGCGATTAAAAGTGCGGTTTAAACTCAAGCGGCTTGACGCTTTTGATTCCAGTATTCATCCCATTTTTCATTGGCTCGAATAATCCTTAAAGCCAACATCGAATCCACGTTATCGGGAGCCCACCATGCACCCGGTGGCCCGCATAGGGCGCATTAGCGTATGAGACCATGAAAGAATTCAAAATGCCAGCTTGCCATATAGTCAGTCAGGCAACAGCTTTTCGTTGCCCGACATTTTGGCTGCCTGACGAGAAGCCAAGTGTATAGAATGAGCCCAACATCGTGCGCCCCATTTGTCGTAATAATCATGGGTTATGTGCTTTTCGACCGCTATGCTAAAATTCAAAAAATGCAAATTAATGGATAAATCGGCCATGAACA
>CAZAUB010000527.1:0-1846 GCA_964488195.1 uncultured Methylobacter sp.
TTCCGGTGCTGAATATCATCGTCGCACCGGCTGCGGTGATTGGCGCTACGCTTTACGTCCACGAGATTAAGCGGGATTGAGCTGCAAATGGTAAAGTGTTTGCATTGATACTAATGCACCTAAGAAGGTTTTTATTTGTAGTTAGGTTTTTCAATTGACAAACAGGAATGTGTAAATGGCAGAAATAGGGCTGGATTTATTTGAAAATGCAATTGATAGTCTCAATGAAGCTCTTGTCAAATATCAAGAGGGAAAAGACGGCGATGAAAAGGCGTATAAATTTTGTGTACAACACTTATCACATTTTCTTGAGCTTATCCTTAAGTATTATGTAACACAATGTCATCCTCTGCTTATCTATAAAAACCCATTCGCAAAAATAATTAATGAAGAATCTCAAACCATTGGGCTATTTGAAGCAATAAATTTTCTTAAAAACGAAGGTCATGATATTTCAGAGAAATTTGAAAAAGATATTAAGTGGCTAAAAAAGTTAAGAAACAATATTGAGCATCATAAATTCTCTATGGATGTAGATGATGTTGAAGAAACTATTGGTCGCCTTATGAGTGCGGTAGTTGAGTTTGATGAATCACATGAAAATATTGATTTAAGCACCAATATATCCACCGAACAATATGATTTATTTCACGAACTAGCCAATACATATGAAGGTCGCCTAAAGAAAGCGGAAGAAAAAGTAGAGGAAGCACTTAGGGGGCTAGACCCAAAAGAAGATAACATGAGTGTGTATCATTGTTATGAGTGTGACCACGATACGATGATACCTGATGAAGACTCCGCTACTGGATATAGTTGCACATTTTGTGGCAATGAGGAATCAGAAGATATTGAAGTGGAATGTGCAATATGTGGTTGTTCGTGGTCTACTGGACAAATGTCATGCTGGGAGGATGACGAGTATATTTGTCCGTATTGTAGTCATGACCCAGATTACGTCAAAGATGATTAAGCCCAAGTTTAGGCGGGGCGGGGTTTGCAACCCCCGCTCCTAACGTTACCGCGATGTCCAACTAAAATGGTTATACTTAACCAACGCAAAATATTTCGGATGAGGCAACATGCTCCGTTCGGCTTGGATGGATTGAGCTAACTAATAATCGATCAGAGGAAATAATAATGCAAGCAATAAGACAAATTGTCGAAACCAAAAAACTTAAAGACCTGATTGATATACCTGACGATTTCAGTTCTGAAACAGTTGAAATTATTGTTTTCCCTATGTTGTCCGCAGATACTGAAAAAAAACAGTTAAACCCGGAACAGTTTTTTGGTGTCAGTCACTTAGAACATGTCGATCAATTGCTTGAATCTATGCGCAACGAGTGGGAACACTAAAGCATGAAGCATTATTTGCTGGATACCAACATTCTCATCTATTACTTTAACGGCAATATGGAGTGTGCAGTAAAAGACAAAGTTTCCATGTTAATACGTGAGAGTTTTCAAATTTCAATAATTTCAAAAATGGAGTTTTTAGGTTTTCCTTTTAATTTGCAGGAAAGACAAAAAGCTGAGCAGTTTGTAGAATGCGCCACGATTAGGTCATTATCGGATGAAATTGTCCAGCATGTGATTGATATTCGAAAGGAAAGGTCGATTAAATTACCCGATGCGATTATTGCCGCAACCGCTGTGCAATATTCGGCAATTTTAGTAACGCGCAACACTAAGGATTTTAAAGCACTCGCGTTAGAAACTTACAATCCCTTTGATGGCGATTAGTGTCGTTTGACTGATAAAACCAAATGAAATTCGCCATTCAAGTCAACGCCAGCCCTTACCAGTCCAATGCCGGGTATACCGCGTATCAATTTATCAATGC
>CAZAUB010000528.1:0-1843 GCA_964488195.1 uncultured Methylobacter sp.
AGCTTTGCCTTAAGCTTTTCCCTAACAGGCGACCGGCAATACGACCTCATCATCAGCAACCCGCCATTTTTTGAAAACCACCTCAAGACCGTCGATGCCCTTAGAAATACCGCCCGGCACACCGACCAACTGCCCTTTGCCGACTTGATCAGCATTGCAGCAGGATTATTAGCCCCACAGGGTCTGTTTTACCTGTTGATTCCCGCGCAAGCGATCGCAAAGTTTTCCGCCCAAGCCTTAGCGGCGGGATTTTATTTGATCAATCAAACCGATTTTCGAGGCTATGCCCATAACGAAGCCAAAGTATCCGCGCTGACGTTCAGCCGCACAGCGGTTGTGTGTACGGCAAGGTTGTTGACGATCTATGAATCCCACAACGTTTACAGCCCAGATAGTGCAGCTTATTTAGCGGATTTTCTGTTGCGGTTTGCTAAAGGTCAGCATCTCCAGTCTAGCCGCGTAGGTTGAGCAACAGCTTTTCGTTGCCCAACATTTCGGCATCCGGTAATGGGAAAATTCGAAATCTGCCGCCACATCGAAATATCGCAATGTTGGGCATAAAAAACATGCCCAACCTACATGACTCATTATTTGCCCCGTCTGACTAACCCGCTTGAAAATAATCGGACTTTCCCCCATGCTAGTAATATCTTAAAAAACTCCCAGATGAGGCAAATATTATGCGGATGGACAAATTAACCAGCATGTTTCAAACGGCATTGGCTGATGCACAGAGTATGGCCTTGGGCAAAGACCATCAATTCATCGAGCCGACCCATTTAATGCTGGCCTTGCTGGATCAGCAGGGCGGCAGCTTGCGACCGTTGCTAACGCAGATGGGTATCAACACGCAGTTGCTGCGCACCGAGCTGGTTAGGGAACTGGATCGTATTGCAACGGTTAGCGGCTCCGGCGGCGACATACAGATTTCCAATGAATTAACGCGCTTGCTGAATTTAACCGACAAACTGGCGCAAAAGCGCAACGATAAATTCATCTCCAGCGAGCTGTTTTTATTGGCGGCTTTTGAAGAAAAAGGGCTGCTTCAGGACTTGCTTAAAAAAGCCGGGATCACTAAACAGGCCGTGGAAAAAGCCATAGATGCGATGCGCGGAGGTCAGGCCGTGGATGATCCCAATGCCGAAGATCAGCGTCAGGCCTTGAAAAAATACACTATCAACCTGACCGAGCGCGCCGAACAAGGCAAGCTTGATCCGGTGATCGGGCGGGATGATGAGATACGCCGGACGATTCAGGTTTTACAGCGACGCACCAAAAATAACCCGGTGTTGATCGGCGAACCGGGCGTGGGCAAGACCGCGATAGTTGAAGGTCTGGCACAGCGCATCGTCAACGGCGAAGTGCCGGAAGGCATCAAGGGCAAACAGGTGTTGGCGCTGGATATGGCGGCGTTGATTGCCGGAGCCAAGTTTCGTGGCGAATTCGAGGAGCGCCTGAAAGCGGTGTTAAACGATCTTGCCAAACAGGAAGGACAAGTCATTTTGTTTATCGACGAGCTGCACACCATGGTCGGCGCGGGCAAGGCGGAAGGCGCAATGGATGCGGGCAATATGCTGAAACCGGCGCTGGCGCGTGGCGAACTGCATTGCGTAGGCGCTACCACGCTGGATGAATATCGCAAATATGTCGAAAAAGATGCGGCCCTGGAGCGCCGCTTCCAAAAAGTGCTGGTCGATGAGCCGTCGGTTGAAGATACGGTGGCGATTTTGCGCGGCCTGAAGGAAAAATACGAGGTGCATCACGGCGTCGATATTACCGACCCGGCCATCATCGCGGCGGCAAACCTGTCCTACCGTTACATCGCCGACCGGCAGTTGCCGGA
>CAZAUB010000529.1:0-1838 GCA_964488195.1 uncultured Methylobacter sp.
TCATATCTTGGAGCAAAGCCAGGTAGGCGCGTGTCTTGATTGGGACGCGTTGCCGATGTCGAACGCAGTGCTGGAATACATAAACGATACCGGCGATTGGTCTATGCCGCTGACCGCCGGTGACGACTACGAACTGTGCTTTACCGTAAGCCCCGAGCAGGCCGATAAGTTAACCGTAGCGGCCACCAAAATCGGTATCATCGAATCCCAACCGGGTTTGCGCTTGAATAAGTCAGGTCATATCCAACCATTAGAGGTAAAAGGCTTTGAGCATTTTTCTTAACATCCAGCTGGGTAAAAATAAGCTGACGCCCAAGCAGATAATGTTCGACCCCATCCTGTTTCTGGCCTTTGGTTTTGGCTCCGGTTTGGTAAAAAAAGCCCCCGGCACCTTCGGTACCTTGGCGGCTATTCCTGTCTACTGGCTATTTGCGCAAACCAATTTATTCGTTTACAGCCTGTTGACGTTGGTCGTCACCGTTGCCGGTATCTGGATTTGCGACATCGCCGCAAAAAAACTCGATGAGCATGATTTTGGCGGCATCGTCTGGGATGAGATTGCCGGTTACCTGATAACGATGTGGCTGGTTCCGTTTACCTGGCAAGCAGTCGTGCTGGGCTTTATCCTGTTTAGATTCTTCGACATACTCAAACCGTGGCCGATTAAATGGATCGACCGGCAGGTACACGGCGGCCTGGGCATCATGCTGGATGATGTGTTGGCGGGCGTGTTTGCAGGTGGTCTATTGCTATGGGCTTCTACCTATTTCTAAACCAACTTTTTCGATGAATGGGAAGGATAGCGCCATTAGCAGCCCATTAATTCTGTTTAAAAACCATTAACGTAATATCATCGTTAAAGGACTCACTGCGGCGAAATTGCTTTAGTTTTTCCAGCAACACCTCAATGATGGCCTGCGGGGTTTGCTGCGCATGTTGAACAAGAATATCACTGACGCGCTGTATGCCAAAAAACTCGCCATCGGCATTTTCCGCTTCGGTTAAGCCATCGGTATAAAGAAGGATTAAATCACCTTTGGACAGCGTCGTTGTTTTCTCCTCAAAAATCACTTTTTTGTGTACACCCAGTATCAGCCCCTCAGCGTCCAGTTGCTTGCATTCACTTTGAAAAGACCTGAGTAACAGTGGCGGCGGGTGTCCTGCATTGGCAAAACTTAATTGTTGGTAGGTGATGTCATATTGCAGATAAAACAGCGTGATAAAGTAGTCGGATTTGTCCAAATCCTCAAAAAGAAAATTATTGAGGATGGTCAGCGTTTCTGCGGGCGTACCGGAGCCGTTGGCTTGGGTTCGAATGGCGCTACGGGTTTCCACCATAAACAGGGCAGGGCCGATTGAATGGCCGGAAACATCGGCAATAATCATGTCCAGATGGTCTTCGTTACGGTAGAAATAATCAAAATAGTCGCCGCCAATTTGGTCGGCCGGCAGGCAATAACCGGTGACTTCAAAATGACTGGATTTAATCGGTGCCGAGGGCGACAGCGATGCCTGGATACGTTGGGCAATCTTGATTTCACTTTGGGCAATGGCCAGATTGACTTGCGCTTGGCGAATTTGTGCTTCCGTAGATTTTCGCGTTGTAATGTCTATGATGGTACTCAATATCAGTGTTTCTTCGTGGCTATCGATGAGGCTGAGGCCTATTTCAACGGGAAATTCAGCTCCGTCTTTGCGTAACCCGTAGAGCTCCCGACCCACTCCCATGGATCTGGACACAGGGGCGGCAAGGTACGCTTGGCGGAAACCAATATGCGCACTGCGAAAGCGCTCCGGCACTAATATTTCAATCGGTTGCCCAATGAGTTCAGTGCGTG
>CAZAUB010000530.1:0-1831 GCA_964488195.1 uncultured Methylobacter sp.
TGAACGCCCAACTGGATGAACAGATACAACAGTTTCTGTCCAATGCCGATAAAGGTCTTAGAATTGGCAATGAAAACATCCAAATTTCTAAGATTTTTGACTGGTTCGGGAAGGATTTTAAGCCTGTAGGCGGAGTTGAGGCGTTCATTCGCCGTTACCGATCCGATTTACCCCAGTTACCGCTCAAGGAGAACATTAACTATGACTGGGATGTAAACGGCATCACTGCAAAAAAATAAAGCGCAAATTAAATACTGGAAGCTAGCAATGAAATTTCATGCAAACTAACAAAATCAACTAATTGGACATTACTTGATGTCACGTTCGCGGGTATTCATCCTGACTTTGCTGGCCATGATGGCTTTCGCGGGAAATTCGTTGCTCTGCCGGTTAGCGCTGAAGCACACCAGCATCGACGCAGCCAGCTTCACTTCAATTCGAATCATTTCCGGTGCCGTTGCGCTTTGGCTGATCGTACGAATACGTGGCGGCAGGTACGACACCGCTGGCAGTTGGCTCTCTGCGTTCGCCCTGTTTGCTTATGCTGCCGGCTTTTCATTTGCCTATATCAGTCTACCGGCTGCGACAGGCGCATTACTGCTCTTTGGGGCAGTACAGGCAACGATGGTCGGCTACGGACTATGGACGGGAGAACGTCTACACAGACGACAGACCACCGGTCTTATCTGTGCATTTGGCGGACTTGTCAGCCTTTTGTCGCCGGGGCTCTCGGCGCCACCCCTGCAGGGTTCTATCCTGATGCTTGGCGCCGGCGTTTCCTGGGGCATTTATTCCTTACGCGGCAGAAACGCAGGCGATCCTCTTATGGCGACGACGGGGAATTTCTGCCGTGCGATATTTTTCACTACCGTACTGAGCTTGGTACTGCTTCCCCGGGTCTCTCTTGATAGTTCCGGTATTGGAGCCGCGATAGTGTCCGGAGTATTGGCTTCGGGCGTTGGTTATGCCATTTGGTATACGGCCTTGCGCGGGTTAAACTCTACCCGTGCGGCCACCGTGCAGCTCAGTGTGCCCTTCATCGCGGCCGTGGGCGGACTTGTTTTCCTCGGCGAACCCGTTACGTTACGCCTTTTAATCGCCGCCACTGCCATTCTCGGTGGAATTACAATGGTCATTATCGACAAACAGTGTGCATCGTGATGGAATTGCTTTTAAGCGTATACATACGCAAAGGCCATACCCATCCAAATACTTTTTTAGTGTTAAACCTTCTAATAATTATTAAGGAGCCAAAGAATGTCTATCCCTACCGAACAGATTGGCAGCATTCCCAGACCCAGGGAATTGCTTGACGGAATAGCCGCTTTTGCAGCGGGTGCTATTAATCAGGAGGCGCTTGATGCCTTAACTACCCAGGCCATCCGTGATTCGATAGAGCTGCTTGAGGCGACTGGCTCCCCGGTGATTACCGACGGCGAACAAAGCAAACCCAGTTTCGCCACCTATCCGGTTCACGGTCTGCCTAACCTTGCGCCGGACGGTATTAAAATTCATTTCTCCGACGGCCATGTACGGCGACTGCCAAGGTTGACTTCCGGCCCATTTCGCTATCAAACTTATGCACAGCAGTATCTAAATGAAGCGCAAAAATATGCCCATGTACCGGTCAAACAGGCCGTCATTGCCGCTTCCGCACTAAGCCTGCTCTATCCACAAGACGGTATCGCCGATTATCCGAAAGAGGATTTTTTGCATGATCTGGTTAATGAAGCCGAATCCGACATTCGTCGCTGTCTGGATCAGGGTGCGCATTGCGTTCAAGTCGATTTTACCGAAGGGCGGCTTTCGGTCAAACTTGATCCTACCCGGA
>CAZAUB010000531.1:0-1827 GCA_964488195.1 uncultured Methylobacter sp.
ACGGGAATTACATAAACGAACCCGTGAGTTGAAAGACCACATCCGGTTTGCTTTTGTATCTGCGGGTTAATCGCTGTGACATATCCTTGGTAATTCCCATTGTTGCTAGGATAACCGCCGTTGGTCACGTATAGATAACTGACACCGCTGGCCGCCGTCGCGGTGCTGAGGGCCGAAGACCCTTCTCCTCGTACCCTTTAAAGGTCGCCTACTCCGGCCAGCCGCCGGTGTTGATTTCGCCGCCCTTGCCCACCCGGTACTTGTGGACTCGGCCATCCAAGCCATAGCTGTAGAAATAGAGCCGGTTCGGATCAATGGCCGGCGACGAGGTGGTGTAGCACGCGTTGGAGCCGTCGTTGATTTTGCAGCCGCCGGGGCCATTCTGGAGGCTCCAGACGGTCGCGCTGGTGTGCTAGTCCAAGGCGATGATGTGCCCGTCCTTAGTTGTGACGAAAAGCAGGTGCTTGCGGTCGCCAGAGGTCTGAACCTCGAACAGGAGGGCGGGCGCGCCGTCCGCCACACTGGGCAGGGAAACTTGGAAGAACTGCTTCAGGGTGCTGACGTGGCTGGGGCTAATCTTAGTCTCCAGCGTGGTGTCGCCGCTATGCTACGAATTGAAGCCGAATTGCGGCCAGTTTCCCTTGACAAGATAAAAAGGCGCCCTCTTGGCTGTCACTCTGAACGTAGCGAAGAGTCTCCGGGCCGACATAAGGAGATGCTTCGCTCCGCTCAGCATGACACGGGACGACTTTGGAAAAGCCCTGGGCACACACGTCCTTAGCGAATTCGATTGGCGAATAGTGTGTTATACTGTACTGAAATAGTCCGATTAACATCTCAGTAAAAGGAGTTCCTGATGAGCGTTGAACAAGTTGCCCGTGATCTCGTATCGAACATGAACAATGCAGAAAAGATGAAAGCAATGGTTACCGCGGATGCCATGGCCAGCGGTGGGGTGCTGCCGCAGCCCATCCCAGTGATGGAAGCCATGAAAGTAATGGCTGGGCTAACGGCTGCTTTTCCTGACCTCAAATTTGATATTCAGCAGGTCACGGTGAACGGCAATCAGGCTACGGTGAAAGCGCAGTGGGGTGGCACACAGTCCGGTACGTTGAGTCTGCCAATGCCAGGGATGCCGACTATCCCGCCGACTGGGAAAAAGGTATCGGTGAAGGATACCTACGTTATCACTGTGCAAGGCGATAAAGTCTCTCATATGACCGTCGAGTCACCTGCCGATGGTGGCATTCCGGCGGCGCTGGCGCAGCTCGGCGTCAAAATGCCGTCCATGTAGTCACTATCTGCTGGGCAGGTCGCGCCATCTGGGCCGGTTTGCTGCTGGTCGCGTGTAAAGAAGAAGCCCCCGATCTGGGGGCTTCACTTTTTGCGCCTTCGCTTCGCTGCCCGTATGTTATCGCCTTCAATCATGGGCGGGGTCGGGGCTTCGTCTTCGACCCAGAATGTTGAGGGTCGGATTATTCGGAGTGATTCTGTAGTACCTCAGCCAGATTATCTGGCGCTGTTCCAGCCGCCGAGCATGCCGAGGCCCGTCCAAACAAACTCGGCCTGTGACAGGACTTGACAACTCAGTGTAACTTTGCTTTGGCGACGCGGACTGACAACCTCAAGCGTCTGAAGTATCCGCAGCCGGGCTAATGACTATTTTGAGCCATTCTGATTTCATTACCCCAACAGTCTCCGAGCCGACCACTTGAATTACATAAACGATCCGGTTAGCTGAAATACCAAATCCGGTTTGCTTTTATATCTGCGGCTTCAACATTTCAATCATCGCCGGCATCTTCGCAGCGATTGCCAATCGGCTGT
>CAZAUB010000532.1:0-1826 GCA_964488195.1 uncultured Methylobacter sp.
ATGCGTTAAAAGTGTTCGATACCGATTGCGGAAAGATCGCGGTATTAATCTGTTACGATTCCGAATTTCCCGAACTTGCCCGCTTGGCGACTATCCAGGGCGCGCAAATAATTTTTGTACCCTTCTGGACCGATACCAAAAATGCCTACCAACGGGTACGCTATTGCTCTCATGCACGCGCAATTGAAAATGAATGTTTTGTGGCGATTACCGGCAGTGTCGGCAATTTACCGTACGCTGAAAATATGGACATCCAATATGCGCAAGCGGCCATTTTCAGTCCCAGCGATTTTTCATTTCCGCATGATGCAATATTAGCGGAAGCAACGCCAAACACCGAAATGACCTTGATTGCCGATGTTAACCTGGATTTATTAAAACAAGTCCGCACCCGCGGTGCCGCTCGGAATCTCGCAAATCGACGTCCGGATTTATATCGTTTGGAGTGGTTTTAACAAATTATTTTTCTTCCGGCAGCCACAAAATTTCTTTGGCCGTTTGTTCGCCAATCACACATTCATCCAAACTGTCCGCCATGCGCATGTTGGTTGGCGACTGCGGGATGCGGCCAACCATGATTTCCGCCTTGGTTTGCGGATACAAAGGCGACTGCTCCGGGTCGGCATAGCCCACTGGAAATATCGCGTTATTATCAGCATCGTACTTGTCCGTCGCCCCGACCGTGTGCAGAAATTCGTGGGCAATAACGATATTGTTTTGCTGATCCTGTTCGATAGCAGCAAAGGCATGAACCACGGCAACCAAGCCTTTGTCGAGTCCTAATGAATGTTGCAGTCTCCTGCCTTTCGTAGCCTCATGGTAAAGCACAAAAACATCGATACGGCGCATACCGGAATCCGATTTGAGAGCGTTTTCATAAGTCCAATAACGGAATTTAAGCCCCCACCAGATAATTGCCGGATAACCTTCACCGGGCAATGGAGCTTCGGGTGGTTGTACCGTCAACACTGGCCCCATGCGTATTTGGGTGGGCCGCTTGGTGATCAGCTTATATTTTTCGCTTTGTTGCTGCAAAAACAGGTCTACCGGTTCAAAAACGCTGTCGTCCAGGTCATTAATATATTCATTGACGACCGGGCTGTTGTTATCGCCGTTGATGCGGTAAATGACCACGCTTAAAGGTTCAGTCCACGACCTGGATTTTAGTTTTTGGTTTTTTGCATAAAAGGCCACGGCTACAAATACGGCCAGTAAAATCAGGATGCGGATAATTTTGAATAAAGTCATGGCTGATGCGCTACAGGTGTCAATGGTGTCGGCAAGGCGCAATCCAAACGTCGAAACGGATGCTTGCTGTTTATGGCTGATGCTAAAGTGTACTATAAAGATGCTATGCCGAAATACACAAACTTATACCGAAAACCGGCAAGCTACCAGGAGATTTTTTCTCATTCCCGCGCCGCGCACATCGTTATACACAACTCCGTCGTTGTTTATATGCGCCGGATGTCTGCGAACTTTCACATCCCTGTGCCTAGATTCGCTTCGCGCACTAACGAATCCGGCACCCTGCCAAAATGACGACCCTATCTTCATCCGAAACAGCAAACCGGTTATTGCCCCCTATTTCCACACCCTAACCTGCTACACCTCAACGTTAGCTCAGTCAAACTCAGATCAGCAGCAGAGGACAGTATTCATAATACTTTCACAGGCCTGTCAAACTACGCCCGATTGGTAATACTACTTATTGATTCAAGGCTGTGACTCCTCTACTCTGTTGATATTCAAAAGCCGCATCCTCGATGCGAACGTATTTGCTTTACGGGAGGCTGAGTTGATTACCCACTGTATTTCACATAGAA
>CAZAUB010000533.1:0-1819 GCA_964488195.1 uncultured Methylobacter sp.
ACGAATGGCAGGATGCGAACGGCAGCAAGCATTTTTCCGATCGCCCGGTTGCCGACGCAAAAAAAATCGACATAAAACCGGGCTATGATTTTTTCAGGGTCAAGACGATTTACGATGGCGATACCGTGATGCTGGAGGATGGACGCAAAATCCGTTTTTTGGGCATCAATACGCCGGAGATTCAGCACCAGGATAAACAGGCCGACGCAGGTGGCGACGAGGCCAAACGCTGGTTGATCGACAAGCTTAAAAACGCCAAAGTCCGCCTGGGAGTGGGCGTGGAAAAAACCGATAAATACGGCAGAACGCTGGCGCATTTGTTCACCGAAAAAAAGGAACATATTAACCTGCAACTGGTTGCAGCGGGTCTGGCCGCAGTCAGTATCTACCCGCCCGATCTGCTCTATGTCAATGAGTTGCTCAAAGCTCAGAATCGGGCAGAGCTTGCTAAACTGGGCATTTGGGGGCGGCCCGAATATGCTGCAATTCCGGTTGCCAGCCTTACCGAAGCCGGACATCCGGGCTGGACGCGTTTGGTCGGCAAGGTGGTTAATATCCGCAAGACCCGAAAGTCGATTTACCTGGAATTTTCCGATGCATTCGAGGTGCGTATCGAGAGTCAATGGGCGGATTTATTCCCCGATGTTAACGGCTATTTGGATAAAACCATCGAAGTGCGCGGCTGGCTGAACAAAAGCAAGGGCCATTTGTCGATGTTAATTCGTCATCCGAGTGCGATTAAGGAAAAGTCCTAACTACAAGAAATAGAACGCAGATGAATATGATGGACACAGATAATTCAAGAAAAATCTTATTTGATCTTAATTATCAGCGTCATCCGCGTTCCATTTTTCTAACTACTCAGTAGTTACGAAAAATCATTCTATTTGAGCGACCACTGCTATAAACTAACGCGCTTTAACATTAACTGAGATTTAAATGACTGCCCCACAAATTGGTTTTATTAGTTTGGGTTGCCCCAAAGCCCTGGTCGATAGCGAAAGAATTTTAACCAAGCTTCGTTCGGAGGGTTACACCATTTCGCCGACGTATCAGGACGCTGATCTGGTGGTGGTTAATACCTGCGGTTTTATCGATGCGGCGGTGGAAGAATCGCTGGACAGCATAGGCGAGGCGCTGGCTCAAAACGGCAAGGTCATCGTCACCGGCTGTTTGGGTTCCAGGGAAGCCGAAATCCGGGAGCGCCATCCGCAGGTCTTGAAAGTGACCGGCGCTCACGCACTGGAAGAAGTTGTGGCTGCGGTGCATGAGCATTTGCCGCCGCCGCATGATCCGTTTATCAGTCTGGTGCCGCCGCAAGGCATCAAGCTGACTCCCCGGCATTATGCCTATTTGAAAATTTCCGAAGGCTGCAATCATCGTTGCACGTTCTGCATTATCCCATCAATGCGCGGCGATCTGGTCAGCAGGCCGGTTGATGAGGTGATGCTGGAAGCCGAGCGCCTGGCCAATGCCGGGGTAAAGGAATTGCTGGTGGTTTCGCAGGATACCAGTGCCTACGGCCTGGATTTAAAGTATCAAAGCCGCGACTGGAAAGGTCGCTCGGTTAAAACCCGTTTTTATGATTTAGCCGAGGCGCTGGGTGATTTAGGCATCTGGGTCAGGATGCATTACGTTTACCCATATCCGCATGTGGATGAAGTGATCCCGTTAATGGCCGAGGGCAAAATCCTGCCTTATCTGGACATACCGTTCCAACACGCCAACAGCCGCATTCTTAAACTAATGAAGCGTCCGGCTGCCGGCGAGAACAATCTGGAACGCATTAAAGCATGGCGCAAGGTTTGCCCCGATATTA
>CAZAUB010000534.1:0-1769 GCA_964488195.1 uncultured Methylobacter sp.
TGCACATGCGTTCCCATCCATAGGGAGTTGGTGCGCCGGCTTAATGCAGTGTCTTTCGGCAACACGCCGGGCAATTTTTCGACAGGATAGCTCTCTCCGGTCAGTATGGCTTCATCAACAAACAGGTTGTCGGATTCCAGGATCAGACAATCTCCCGGAATAACGTCTCCGGCTTTGAGTAAGATAATATCGCCGGGAATCAGGTTTTCGGCGGCAATCTCCGTTGCAATGCCGTCGCGAAGCACGCTAACCTTGATTTGCACAATCTCGAGTAATTTTTCTATGGCGCTGACCGCACCTTTTTCCTGCCAGAATCCTAACAAACCGCTGATCAGTACTATCGTTAAAATGATCGCCGCATCCAGCCGGTCATGTAAATAAAATGACAAACACGTGGCAAAAAGCAGTATCAAAATAATGGAGCTTTTAAACTGGGCAAAAAACAGTCGCCAGTTCCCCGTCTGCTTTTTGTTGTTCAGACGGTTTGCGCCATAGCGTTTTATGCGCTGGCTGGCTTGTTCATTGCTTAACCCTTGAGCTGTCGTATCCAGCTGTTTGAGTTGCTGATCGGCAGGGGTGTTCCAGAATGCGTTGGGAGTTTCAGTTTTTGAAGCGTTTGTCATCTTAAATCCTGAAAGTTAAAGTCTTTGCATTTAACCTTAAATGCCTTATCAGCAGAATATCGCTCTCATGTTCCAACTTAGATGTCTCATTCATCATGCTTTAGCGTGATGGAACGGCAATAACCCGATAGGAGGTAATAAAACGGCCAAACTGGTACCGATGGCAGCATGCTGGGAAAACTTGGCTAAATAAATTAAAGCAGGAACGATGATAACACCACCACCTATGCCAAACATACCTGAAGCAATTCCGGAAAATAAACCAATTAATAGCATTAGGGTAGTCAATAAATCTGCCATAACAAAACCTTTAATATTTCCAGCTGCGCACTGGTTGATTTAAGCAACCCGATAGGATATTTTTATTGGGTAATAATCTATTTTTGATCAGCCTGAATTTCTTCTATTGCTCCATTTGCAAAGATTCTGAATTTAATCTTTTGATTATTAACTGTACCCAAGACATCAAAATAATGGATTTGAATCGATTCCGCTTCATCGACTTTAATGCTAGAGTAGCGCCTTTCGATTTCTTTCATTAGCTCGAATGGTAAGCTGAAATAAGGCACTTCCTAAATGTTGGCAGGGAAATCCCGATTGTGGTTCGTCAGGTCAAATATCTTAACAACATCGTGGAGCAGGATCATCGTGCCATCAAGCGTGTGACCAGGCCGATGCTCAACTTTAAATTCTTTCGCTCGGCCAGAAATGTGTTGGCAGGTATCGAACTGATGCACATGATTCGCAAAGGTCAAATGATCAGTGCAGAAGAAAACCAGATGTCTTTTGCAGAACAATTTTATGCGCTGGCAGGATAAATCCGCCCAGTTTGAGGGACTGGCATATTTGTTCGTCTGAAGTATGCGTTTTTTGCGGTTAATGCGACAGAGTCGGCTGATTATGTTTACTAAATAATCTGAAGTAGCCTGACGTATGTATTTATACGTATTGAAATGGCGAGTAAAACAAAGTTATATGATCCGTAGCTGGCCAACCGAATTCCGGCAAGGTGCCCTTGAACTGGTCAATCCAAGCGCACCAGGATTTTTTGCGAAAGCTAAAATGGGATCTGTTTAGTTTTAGCAGCGAAATATGACCGTCAGCAATAATGGAGTTCACATAATGAACTATTGCCATAAAGACTAG
>CAZAUB010000535.1:0-1763 GCA_964488195.1 uncultured Methylobacter sp.
GGACATTTTTAATTTTTTTGCTGTCGCCGCAATAATCCGCGTGTTCGCCTGATGGGGAACCAGCCAGTCAACATCGGTTTGCTGCATATTGTTTGCAGCCAGTGTTTCATCGACTATGCGACCCAGCGTGTTGACTGCCACTTTGAACACTTCATTGCCGCGCATGTTGATATAACCGGCTTCATCTTTATTGGCCTCGGTAGCCACCTGAGGGTTGGGGCAATACAGCAGATCTTCATACTCGCCGTCAGAATGAATGTGCGTCGATAAAATACCGGCCTCATCCGATGCACTCAACAATACCGCACCCGCGCCATCGCCGAACAGGATGCAGGTGCTCCGGTCTGTCCAATCGACAACGCGCGAACAGATTTCAGATCCGACAATCAGTACCTTCTTAGCGGCACCCGATTTGATATATTGATCAGCAATGCTCAACGCAAAAATCGAACCCGAACAGGCAGCCTGCACATCAAAAGCAACGCAGTTTTTAATACCCAAGCGCCGCTGCAACAAACAGCCAGTACTGGGATAAACGCGATCAGGCGTCCCGGTCGCAACAATAATCAAATCGATGTCTTCAGGATCGCAGGCTGCTGCCTCTATGGCTTGTCTTGCCGCAATCTCGGCCATGCTTGAGGCAGTTTCATCAGCTCCTGCAATGCGACGGCTTTTAATGCCGGTACGCTCAAAAATCCAGCTGTCGGAGGTATCAACCGTTTGCGATATTTGTTCATTGGTGCGAACTTCTTCCGGCAAATATCCGCCGGTACCGATTACCCTTGAATAACGAGTCATGCATTCTCTCTCAGAGCTAAAGTTCTTTCGACTTGTTCGCTTATTTTTCTGATCACGTCTTTTTTTACTTCGATCTCGGCAAGATGAATGGCCGTTTTAAACGCCAGCACATCAGCGCCTCCATGACTTTTAATCACCAGTCCGCGCAACCCTAAAAAGCTCGCGCCATTGTACAAGCGCGGATCGATGCGCTTTTTAAACGATTTGAGCACCGGATAAGCCAGCAATCCCGCCAACTTGGTCGCTATGTTTTTGCCAAAAGCCTCTCTTAACGCAGTGCCGATCATTTTTGCCGCGCCTTCAATAGCTTTAAGCGCGACATTGCCGACAAACCCATCAGCAACAATCAGATCAACTTGAATATGACCCGCATTTAAAGAATTGCCTTCCACATAACCTATGTAATTTAACGACGAATTTTCCAGTAATTTTGCAGCCGCTTTCACCTGCTCATTACCTTTCATGTCTTCTTCACCGATATTTAACAGACCCACCCTGGGATTATCGATATTTTCAACCGCTTTAACCAGCTCCGCGCCCATCACTGCAAATTGAAAAAGATGCTCTGCGGTGCAATCCACGTTTGCCCCCAGATCAAGCACATGGGTATGTCCGTTAATTGACGGCAACGTGGAAATAATGGCAGGCCGGTCAATACCGGGAATCATTTTGAGCACAAACCGGGCAGTAGCCATTAAAGCCCCGGTGTTTCCGGCACTAACACACGCATCTGCGCGCCCGTCATGAACCAGGTTGATGGCAACCCGCATTGACGAATCTTTTTTATTTTTTAGCGCTTTGGAGGGCGATTCATCCATTTCAACGCATTGGGATGCGTGTTGAATGGCGAGCCTATCCTGGAAATTCATCAAGGCCTGGGCTAACTGCGGCTTAAGAATAGCTTCATCGCCCACTAAAATCAGTTTTAAGTCTGGATTGTTCTTTAAACAATCCAATGATGCCGG
>CAZAUB010000536.1:0-1760 GCA_964488195.1 uncultured Methylobacter sp.
ATTAAGCGGGCTGTAACGATGACTGTTGATGTTGACGTGCTGTGTGTAGGACACGCCTCTTATGATTTGATTTTTTCGGTAAGCCGACATCCCGGTGCCGATGAAAAAATAGTTGCCGACAGCCTGCTCAGTTGCGGCGGCGGGCCAGCCGCCAATGCGGCGGTTTGCGTTAGCAAGCTGGGTTTAACGTCCGCCTTTGCCGGTTACTTGGGACGCGACCTTTACGGCGACAAGCATGTTCAGGAGCTCAACGATTACGGCGTCAACATGCAGCTAATCATTCGCGGCACTTCCCCCACGCCGCTATCGACCATATTAGTCAAACCCGATGGCAAGCGCTGCCTAATCAATTACAAGGGCGACACCCAAGCCTTAGCAGCCGATGCGCTGAACTTTATCGATGTCCAGGCGAAGGTAGTGCTGTTCGATGGGCATGAACCCTTGATCTCATTACCGCTGGCTGACAAGGCCCGGCAAGCCAATATCCCAACGGTATTAGATGCTGGTTCAGTGCATGAGGGAACCTTAGCATTGATGAGTTGCGTCGATTATCTGGTTTGTTCGGAAAAATTTGCAGGCCAGTATGCCGGTGACGAACGCAAAGCCTTAAGCCGACTTGCCGAACTGGCTCCCGTCGTGGTTATCACGCTGGGTGAGCGGGGGCTGATTTGGCAACGCGGCAATGAGCAGGGCGCGCTACCTGCTTACCCTATTACCGCGATTGATACCACCGGTGCTGGGGATGCCTTTCATGGCGGATTTGCCGCTGCATTGGCAGCCGGGTTGGAGTGGCAAGCACTGCTCCGGTACGCCAGTGCCGCAGGCGCTTTGTGCTGCATGCAGATGGGCGCGCGTTTAGGTCTGCCAAGCCGGGAAGAACACGCCCTGTTATTTAACCAGCCCCTGCCTTAATTAATAAGCAACCTTAGTGACGGTATTGTGCATCAAAACCGGCTCGGAAAATAATGACGGATTAAGATGTGCTGTAGTACTCTGTAGAATCAAATCAACGACTTATTGAAGGATGCTCACATGCGAAACAAAGCGATTTTATTTAGTTCATTTTTATTGGTCTCCGGCTCCGTGTTGGCCGAGCAAAGTTTGCTTAAAGAAGTGGCAAAGCAAGCGGCTAAAGATACCGCTACAGCCGTAGCGCCGAATGCTGTTGAAAAGGCAGGGGCTGTAAATCAAACGTTGGAAAACGCCAAAAAATTAAAAGAAGGCGTAGAAAACGCCCCTGATGCGCTTAAAGATCAGCTGAAAGAAACGGTGAAGGAATCGGTTAAGCAAAAGATTGATCAAGCAACGCCGGAAGAGACAAAAAAAGCCGTAGAAACCTTAAAAGCCGGCAAAGAAGCTGCTAAAAATCTGAAAGAAAAGGTTCAGGCTGCGCCCAAGTCGACTAAGGTCATCAAGAGCAAAGCTAAAGAAAAAGCGGTTGAAAAAGCGCTGGATATGTTGCGTTAATCCCCGTCAAAGGTAGGGCGGCCATCCAGCTTTTCATTATCCGGCAAGGCTAAATCACCAACCGGATTGATATAACGGCAGTTGATTTTGTAGTGCGAGTATGGAACGCCTGGGCACTGGGGATAAGCAGTCACGAAGATTGCGGGACTGGTTGTCCCACACTCTTTGCCACGACGGAAAAAACGGTCATACCGGCCACGGTGCCAAAAACACTCCAACGCAGATTAAGTCCATTAGGTCGGGCGGTTTTTAATGCTGCGGTTGTAGGCTATCAGGCTTGTGTAGTCACCTAT
>CAZAUB010000537.1:0-1756 GCA_964488195.1 uncultured Methylobacter sp.
CGGCAGTCTTGCGGCATTTCCTCCATCCATGGAGGTCAGATCAGGAGGTAGAGCAATGCCGGGAGCAGCGGAGCGGTGTGCCGACGATGCCAGCCACTGAACGCCAAACGCAATAGCACACACTGCTGCAACGGCAAGGACGAGTACCCATTTTAATTTTCCAGCCGGCTTAGCGACGGATGAACCGGATATCTCGGCGATAATTCTTCCCGGAACGCCGTGCGTGTCCCGGTAGATATGCGCTATCATGTTTTCGCTGATTACTTTAAACGACAAGTTTGCATAGGGTTTTGTTGACAGGTGCTGTAAAAAATCACCGCACTGCCTTTCTGATAAGGGGGGGATTTCAACGATATGGCAATCATCAACCACACGATCCGATCCGCGCTTCACCTGCAATTCGTCATGCGTTAAAGCGAAAACCACCCTTAAAACGGGATTTGCCGCTGCATATTGTATGATGGCGGCGATCAAACCGGGTACTAATTCACCCGCATTATCAACAATCAATACGACTTGTTTATGTTGGCTTTCGTACTGTTTAAAAGCCGTTGATAGCGACTTAACCGGCGTCTCAGTCTTATCATGCTTTATGCACTGAGTTAATTGCCCATGAATCGTCTCGAAACTTAACTCGGCATTACCCTGTATAAGGCAATACCGCCATGAGTCTGCCTTGCGCTTCTGCAAAACATCAAGCAATGTCGTTTTACCGATACCTTCCGGGCCGCAGACGACAAGAGCCTGCGTCAGGTTAGAAAGCAGATGAATTAATAAATCAAGCTTCTGCATTCGTTCCTTTGTTATCAAGGAATGAGTCGCCGTATTTATCTGAGCCATATTTATCTGATCACGGGACTGCTGTTTCACATGATAAGTAACATCATCATCTTCTACCATAGGTTTTAAGCGTCATCTCTAATAGTTCTCGGGCTACGTCTACGGGCAATGTTGCCATGCCGATTTTTTTTAACAAAATCAGTCGGATTTTACCGTCTATATTCTTTTTGTCTACTGCCATTAATTCCAAAAAACGGTCTGAATCGATTTGTTCCGGCGGCTCTACAGGCAGTCTGGCTCTTCTAAATAGCGCAATAATCCTTGCGACATCTTCATCGCTCAGCCAGCCTTTTCTTCTGGAAAGATCGGCGGCCTGACAAGTACCGATTGAGACCGCCTCACCATGAAGATATTTGCCATAACCTGCGCCGGTTTCTATCGCATGGCCGAAAGTATGGCCTAAATTTAACGTCGCCCTGATACCGGTTTCGGTTTCATCTTCGGCGACAATTTCAGCCTTGTTAATGCACGACCGTTCTATGGCAAAAGCCAATGCCTGCTTATCCCGATCCAGTAACGCGTCGATATTGTTTTCCAGCCACTCAAAAAACTCAACATCCCTGATCAATCCATATTTAATCACTTCGGCCAAACCGGCAGATAATTGGCGGTCATCCAGCGTATCCAACACATCGGCATCGGCGATAACGCATTGCGGCTGGTAAAAGGCGCCAATCATATTTTTACCCAGCGGATGATTAACCCCGGTTTTACCACCTACCGAAGAATCAACCTGCGCCAACAATGTTGTGGGAATTTGCAGGAAAGGAATGCCTCGCTGATAACAAGCTGCCGCAAAGCCGCCCATGTCGCCGATAACACCGCCGCCTAAGGCAATCAAGGTGGCATTACGGCTAAACTTGCAGGACAGCAGTTTATCAAAAATTTGACTTACAAAATCTAAAGTCTTGAATTG
>CAZAUB010000538.1:0-1745 GCA_964488195.1 uncultured Methylobacter sp.
ATGCTATCGAATGTCTGTTAGCGGCGTTCGACGACAAACAAGTCGGTGCGGCCTACGGACGCCAGCTTCCGCATCGGAACGCCGGCCCGATTGCCGCCCACGCCCGTCTTTTCAATTATCCGGCCGAAAGCCAGCTGCGCAGCATGGAAGATCGAACACGCTTCGGCATCAAAACGGTGTTTATATCCAATTCTTTTGCCGCGTATAGATATAGCACCCTGATGCAGGTAGGCGGCTTCCCTGTCGATACCATCATGAACGAAGATACCTATGTGGCCGGAAAGATGCTGGTATCCGGCTGGAAAATCGCTTATTGCGCCGAGACCCAAGTGTTCCACTCTCATGACTACGGTTTTATGGATGAATTTAAGCGTTACTTCGACATTGGTGTTTTCCACACCCATACTGCGTGGCTGCAACAGACATTTGGCGGAGCGTCCGGCGAGGGCTTGCGCTTTGTGATCTCGGAAATGCGCTACCTGATGAAACACGCCCCCTGGCTGATTCCCTCCGCAGTGCTGCGGACGGGGTTGAAATGGTTAGGATTCAAGCTGGGTTCCCTGTATCTGGGATTACCGCGAGCTATTCTTAGATGCTTTAGCCTACATAAAACTTACTGGCTTCGCAGCTTGCCATAAACCTCTTAGGGAGGCGGAAATTACAAACATCCCACAGCGCAGAAAGCGGCAGAGCCCTGGGAACGCCGAGCCCCAGCTCGGCTTCTCCACCTTCAATCGTCTGGCTGCTTGTCGCGCCAAGCTGGGGCTTGGCGTTCCCGGAACTTGTATCCTACTATAGAACACGATAAATGGTATTTGAGTTATTTCCTGTCCCCTTAGGTGAAGGAAAGGCTGCACTGGTATTTTGCAGGGCAATTTAATGAGCTGGCTGGATAAATCTGCCCAGTTTGAGCAACCAGCATATTTGCTCGTCCAAAATATGCGTTTTTACAATTAATGCGACACAACCGTTTGTAGTAAAATAAAATTTTTTAGCAATAACCTTGAGTAAGGAAAATAACATGAAAAAAGCAATAAAATTATCAACAATCGCTCTGGCTGTAAGTCTGGTTGCCGGTTGCGCAACACCTTCAGATGTTGAAAATTTACAGTCCCAAGTTAATGGCTTGGATACTTCTGTTAAACAAGCATCAGCTGATGCCGCCAGCGCACAAACCACAGCTGCCGATGCGACTGCAAAGGCACAAGCCGCAGAAACTTCAGCTAATCGGGCAGCTCAATTATCTCAAGATGCCAACAGAAAATTGGATAAAAAATTCAAAAGATCAATGATGAAATAAATTATCTTTGCTTTAGGGAATTACCAAGAATTAATAATTCTCTTTAAGAATGGCTTTAGCCGCGAGTAAGCATGACTAAAGCCGCTCTTACAAGCCAATTCGGTATATATTTACTGGGAATGCCTTAGAGCAGGATAAAGGTTCTGTCGCATTAACTGTAAAAATGCATATTTTGGACTATAACCCCACGATGGGGCGCATGATGAAACAATATAATTGCTTGTGGGTCAAACAGCCTGGGAAATTTGCCGTTTTTCCCCGTAAAGAGCCCCAATAATCATTCCTAATCTTATTGTTTTTATGATACCCGCTGTCTTACCTAACTGGCAAAACGGGTGTGATTAAAAGTGCGGTTTTTTAGAAGATTATCACCCGCACCTATCCTTTGAGTCCCTGCCGGGATGACGATGATACAATTTGTGTAATATCTATTGAGTGAATGATT
>CAZAUB010000539.1:0-1742 GCA_964488195.1 uncultured Methylobacter sp.
GCGGCGTTGTAGTCTTTCCGTATAGTCAGCGACATGGTTTTTGGACTTAACAGCGCCGGCAATGCCAGTGGCGTAAAAATTATAATCATCAACCAAATCAGGAAATGCTTCCCCATTGACGTTAGTCTGTCAAACTGCGTTGAAAACTTTCCAGCAATCCCGCTAATTTCAACTCGTTCATAGTAAATACTCTTGATGCGCACAGGATTTTGCTCTGTGGGCTCCCGAATGCATCGTGGGTTTTGTTAACCCAGGTTAGCTCTTCGCTTGCTGACGATCTCATAATGTCATCCAGATAGCCATGAGTATTCGGATCATAAGCCGACCATCCCCCTTTGTACTTGATCATGAGCGTCAATCCCAGGCACTGTACCAATTCCTCGGATACGCGACAGATATAGGCTTTTTGCTCGGCAAGATCGTCATTATCGATTTGGATCACTTGTTCGGCATCGCTTAACCCACTCGCTAAACAATTGACCAGTAAACTTTCATCTCGTTTTCTTGGATCGGGCCAGTACAAGGTCAGCAGTGACGTTAATCGCTGCGATGATTCGCGTAGATTGGGCCATCGCGCAAATAGTTCTTGCGCCGCAGGTTGGCGTCTTGTGGCCCTGCATGCTTTTTTCATTTCAATGGAAGGCGATTGCAATGGCTGTTTGAGTGGTTTTTTTAAAAAAAGTAAAACTGCTTGGTCTGACATGTATTAAATCCTAGTGCGTAATAATAGGCAGTCGTCCCTTGATGACCCGGCCGCCGGCTATTGATGCGATGTAATGAAAATTAGGGAGGTGCCCCAATAAGTGTTGCGGGAACAGATCGTGTTCGCTAAACGTTAATGACTGCCCGCTATTGCCGGAATAGTGAGCAAAGTTTTCGGCCGAATTAACGCCGCTGGAAATGCTCTGTTGAACGGTTTTAATGTAGGTTTGCCCGAAGGTCTCAACAACAAACTTTTGTGTTTCCCCGTCCTTGATGCGCAAGGTGATCAAATTATTGCAGTTACCGATAACCTGCCGTGCGCGTGCCTCGTCGCCCAGTCTTGCCACAATATCCGGCAAGGTTTGCGTCGCCATGACGACCTGAAATCCGGCGCCACGACCTTTGTTAAGAATCTGGATAAACGGCAAATTCACCACTTCCACCGCCTCGTCAACGAACATTGAGATGCGCCCAAATTTCTTGCCGCTGTTGTAAATCATGCCCGCGACCGATGCGAAATCAGCCAATACAATGGATCCAATAGCCGACGAAACAATGGAATCTGACAATGAATCAAGCCCCACATACAGCACATGCTTTCCGGAAATAATGTTCGATGTATCAAAGATTGGCCGGTGATCATTTGAATCTTCCTCGTCAGGCGATAGAAGATTGCCCAAATCGCCGGATGTCAGCATGTTCAAAACCGGGATCAACGAGGCGATCATCTTCGAAAAGTGCATGCGATTGTGCTCGACCAGAGACAGAAGCCCATCAATGCCTTCTGAACCTTTTGGCCCATTGCTTATGGTGGTTCGATACCATTCGACAATAGCCAGCCATTCCGGGTTGGTAATGGTTTCCATTTTTTTGGCTTTGCCGGCCTTGGCTTTTACAAAAAAAGGATCGGCACTGTTTTTCCAATCCGGATCGACCCGATCGGCGTGCGCCTCGATTGCTTTAATCAACAGTGCTTCGGCGCCGCCCTCGATGTAATAGCGCAACTGTTTAATGGACGGGCGTTTGCCGGTTTCCAGTAA
>CAZAUB010000540.1:0-1740 GCA_964488195.1 uncultured Methylobacter sp.
AACCCGATAACCTTTCAATCCAGCGCAGAAAACGTCGGCAAAGCGCAAATTGACGGCATTGAAGCTGAAATCGGGACTCATACAATGGGCTGGAACAGCAAGTTGAACATGAACCTGTTAAGCCCTAAAAACCGGGAGTCTAATGCGCGACTGCCGCGCCGTGCGGAAAAAACCTTATCTTATGATTTATCACGCTCATTCGGACAGTTTGATCTGGGCGCTAATGTGCTGGCTCAGGCTGACCGTTTTGATGATACGCTGAACAAAACCAAGGTTGCCGGTTACGTAACCGTTGATTTACGCTCGGCTTATCATTTAAGTAAAAACTGGACGCTGAGCGCAAAATTAAATAATCTGCTGGATAAACAGTATCAAACAATTAATACCTACAATACCGCAGATAGGAATTTCTTTCTTTCAATCCACTATAACAACTAACCTTTTGGAGATAACACTATGAACATAAAACAATGGTTGCAAGCCGAATATTTACCTATCCCCCTGATCGCTCTGATGGTGCTGACGCGCTTCCATCACTTTGGCGACGTATTGCATCTGCCCGATGCTTCGTTGGCGGTTTTTTTCTTTGCTGGCTTTTACCGCAAAAAGGCCTTGTTCATCTTCTTGGCTGTCATGGCGGCGTTGATTGATTACGTCGCCATCCAAAACGGCACCAGCAGCTGGTGTGTGTCGCCCGCCTACATTTTCCTGATTCCTACCTATGCGGTAATGTGGTTTGCAGGCCGCTACTGCTCGGAATTTAAATCACTAAAAATGACTGAACTGGCAATACAGTTTGGTCTCCTGATACTGGCGGCATCGGCTGCATTTGCCATTTCAAACGGCAGTTTCTATTTGTTTTCAGGTCGTTATGTGGATTTATCCTGGGGACAATATTTTTCACGGGTAGCCCAGTATTACCTGCCTTATGTTGGTTATACCTTGGGTTATGCGGTTGCAGGTTTGTTAATCGTTAAACTATTCAATGCACTGCCTGACACGCGACCCAACTATGAAGAACTTGACAGAAGGAGTTGATTTTTATTGTGAAGACGGCTGGGTAGTTTACACAGCCGAATACCACTTGAAACGCGGCTATTGTTGTCATTCAGGGTGTCGTCATTGCCCTTACGGTTATGATGATGATGAACCACAACAAAAGCCCGAGGCCTCTAATGGATAAACCAATGACAACAAATAACTCAAGCATTATCAAGCGTGAGACGGTTGAAAATCTGGGTGGCACAATTACTGAGTATACCTACTTCGAGCCTACCGAAGAAAAGATGAAAGAGCTGTCGCAAGATCTGTTCTCGAAAAACTGGAATAAGATTGTCGTTGGCCCCTGCGTTGAAGGCGCCGTCTTTGAAGTACGTTTTGCAGAACAGCCAAAGCTTTCTTATCTTGATGGCTACCTGACCGTCGACCTGGGTCATTGGCATTTTCATCTATGCATTGGGCCGCACAAGAATTGCCCCTCTGAAGAACTGAGAAAAAATCGTCCCGTTGCCAAGTGTGGTTTTTTCGAAATGCGTGGCGGCAAATGCGGCGGTGGACGCAGTTGGGGATTGCGGCTGTGGAACGGCTTTGGCGACCAATTGACAACAGTCTTTTTGCCTTCGCCGTATTTATCTGATGAGCAGCATGTATTGCCTGAACCGAAATGGGAACGCCTGGATCTTTATTACAGTTTGCGCGAAAAGTATTTAGGTGAACCAAAGCCGGAAAACTTTAAGCCTG
>CAZAUB010000541.1:0-1717 GCA_964488195.1 uncultured Methylobacter sp.
TGATGAATTATTGGCAAACCTGATTGGTTTTATTAAACCGGAATTGCGGAAAACATCGGCTTCTTGTTTGGAACAGGCAACCCGACAAAGAGATAAGTTACTGCCGGAATTGTTACCGGGCATCGATATACAGCAGGGTTTAAAAAATGTGATGGGAAATGTGCAATTGCTTCGTGATTTGCTGGTGAAATTTTATGAGGGCTATAGCGATGCCCAAATTCAATTGGATGGTTTTTTGCAAGCGGGCGACATCGATTCGGCTTTGAAATTGCTTCATGCGATGAAAGGGGTTGTGGCCAATCTGGCCATGCCGGAATTGAGGTCATCCATAGTGGCACTGGAACAGACCCTTAAGACCCCAGCGAAATTTGAGCCTGAACTTTTAATCGACTTTGCCAGCGCTCAAAACAGGGTGCTTGAGTCGGTTGCCCAGCTGCGTAATGCTAACGGTCAAGAGGCATCGCCCTTAACTGGTAACTGAACGCCCTATTCTTTTTTTTGGATCAGCCAGTAAGTAATGCCCAGCGCCACCAAAACCAATGCCGATGCGCTGACATATTCCGCCGGTAAATGCTTGTAATCGAATACGATGACTTTCCGGGAAATCGCCATCAGTGCGGTAGCCACAACCAGCTTCACGGGGATCACGTCACTTCGGATATACAAGGTAATGTTCAGGAAAATTTCAATGGCGATTAACACCGCCAAAAAAGCCCCAAACGTTTCCAGCATGTCATTGATGGTCAGCAGCATAAACGGCGGCTGGGTGATCTTTTCAAAAATCACATAAACGACATCGATAATGCCGAATAAAATAACAATCACCATCAGCAACGCGAGAAACTTGACCCCCAAGCGTATGGTGCGATGCAGGAATTGTATGTACGGATCTTCGTGCTGCATAGGCAGCTCTTCGTGACTTTCTACGGTAACCTGTTTTACTAGCTTGCCGCGCAGATGGGTCAGTAACGGGCCGATAATATGCTTATGGGAGGCAAAACCGGCGGGTGTGAAATCCTTTTCAAAGAAGTTATTCAAGCCTTCCATTTCCGCCAGTTCTTTGCCTTCGAGCTTTTCAAAACCCATGCTCCAATACGGAAATGCCCGTTCGGTTATCGGCAGTTTTTCGATCAAGGTCACGTCCTTGTGACGTTTGTCTTTCTTTATACTGTCAAATGTAGCATCAATGGCGGCCTCATCGCCTTCCAATACCTGAAAAAAAGTACCGTGTGAATATAGCAATATCCCGGTAATATTTTTTGCGCCGTTATTTATGCGACAGGTTTTTAGCAACGCTAACAGGTTTTCCGGGCTAAAATCTTTGATAGCGGTGCTGGCGTAAGTTAGTCTGATCATTGGGAGCTTCCTCGTAGTTCATAAACGGCAGTATAAGCCTGCGAGAACGTGAGCGTGTCAGGTTTTACAAGGTTAAAACATGAGTGGTTTAAAACATATCATGTAACTGCTCGTATCATCTAACAAATTGTGACGATTGTGCTTAACAATATTAGCTCCGCCGTATTTTATACAGTGCCCCTTATATTTCAGGAATAGTCATCACCCCTTCCGCCACCATCACCGCCGCGCCGCCGACCCGGATGGTCAGGGTGTATTCACCTTTATGATCCATTTCCAGATTCAGCACGCTGCGGCGGTTGTCTGGTTCGCCGCGATCTACGGCAAAGGTGTAGGTGCCTTTTTTCATAAAATCAAATGA
>CAZAUB010000542.1:0-1710 GCA_964488195.1 uncultured Methylobacter sp.
TGCTTTTGGCATCTGTGTTCTATTTCATTATGGGCTGAATAGTTACAAAATATCTATACTCGACAGTTATTAGTTACTAACGCTGATAAGTTCCTATCAATTCTGCCTGCCCGATAATATGCCCCGCCATCGCTTTTTCAAGCTGGGTCTTATTGGGCTGATGCAGATCAGGCAATTCAATATCCAGTGCGTAGAGTTTATGAAAGTACCTATGCCGACCAATGGGAGGACAGGGGCCGCCGTAACCCGCCCGTTTCCAGTCGTTTTTGCCTTGCTGAGTGCCTGCGGGTAAAGCATCAACGGCAATGGCTCTCGGTAATTCTGTAACAGTCGGCGGAATGTTATAAAGCAACCAGTGTACCCAGGTCATTTTGGGCTTGGCGGGATCCGGCGCATCGGGATCATCAACGATTAACACCAGGCTTTTGGTGTGCGGCGGTAGCCCCGACCAGCTTAAAGCGGGCGAGCTGTCATCGCCGTCGCAGGTGAATGTTTTGGGAATTTCGCCCTGATGGACAAAGTCCGGTGATTGGAGGATCAAGGTCATATTATGTTTTCCTTCAGCCAGGATGGCTGTCGTACAAAAAATGCTGAACATTAAAAGAATTAAGCGGATAAAAGCAGGCTGCTTGATTGGGTCCATTTATCACCTCATAAGGAAATTTGTTGCTGCAGATTCCAAAAGGCGAATAAATTCGCCCCTACAAATTCGTGTCAACTTGCCCACAATAAACCTAATCTAACCGCCTGACAATTGTAGAAAAGACCTACAGACAAACAACTTTTCATTCGTTTAAACTCTAACTTCGACAGCCGATTCTTGCTCGATAAAATCAGAGGATTGTGATCATGAAAAGAGTAAAACATATTATTTTTTGGCTAGTGGTCATCGGCGTTATTTTGCTGCTGTTTTCCACCCATGTGATAGCGGAGGATGTTTATAGCCAGCAACGCGATGCCTTGGTGAACATCATCAAGACCGAGGTAAGCAAAACCCGCGATTACCTGAACCAGGAATCGCTCGACGAGCAGGTATTCGATGCCCTGCGCAAGGTACCAAGACATGAATTTGTCCGCGATACTGAACGTCCTTATGCATACGAAAACAGACCGCTGCCTATCGGTTATGGGCAGACCATTTCCCAGCCTTATATCGTCGCGGTCATGACTGATCTGCTTAAGCTGAAAAAAACCGACAGGGTTCTTGAAGTCGGCACCGGCTCCGGGTATCAGGCGGCCATACTCGCCGAGCTTGCGGGTAGCGTCTACAGCATAGAAATAGTTGAACAGCTGGGCAAACAAGCGGCAGAAAATCTTAAGAGAGCCGGTTATGCTGCCGTTAACACCCGCATCGGCGACGGTTATTACGGCTGGGAAACAGAAGCGCCTTTTGACTGCATTGTCGTTACCGCCGTAGCCAGCCATATACCGCCGCCGCTGATCAAACAGCTTAAACCCGGCGGCCGCATGATCATCCCGGTCGGGGCTCAGTTTATGACGCAGTATCTGGTTTTGGTGGCTAAAGATGTTGACGGAAAGATAACCACTCGCCAAATTCTGCCGGTCAGTTTTGTCCCGCTCACCGGCAAGCATTGACCTAAAAACTTTAATTTGTCCACGAAAGGCACGAAAAGCACGAAAATAACCAAAGAGATGCCAATCTTGTAAGAATAAATATCCGGCTATTTCTTAATGAATACACAATAGAAC
>CAZAUB010000543.1:0-1710 GCA_964488195.1 uncultured Methylobacter sp.
ACCAATCCAGACTTTCAGCCGTCGTCCCAACCGGTTTATATTCCGCCCCGACCCATCCAGAATAAGCCGAGCCTTCAATGGCTGAAAAAATCCGTTCAAAATTAATCCGGCCAGTGCCGGGTTGCCCGCGTCCTGGGCAGTCGGCAAACTGGATATGACCGATTTTACCCGCATGTTCGGCAATAAATGTTTCGGGGTTTTCGTCCATCATTTGCATATGATAAATATCGTACTGCATAAACAGCTCAGGGCGGTTAAGCTCTTTTAACACGCCGAGCATTTGCGCTCCGTTATGGATGATAAATCCCGGCATATCGTGAGTATTGATTGCCTCAAACACTGTTTTAATGCCCAACGGCGAAAAGGCCTCCACGGCAAAACATAAGTTTTCCTTAAAGGTTTCCAGATAGTGCTCCAATCGGCTGTTATCCAGACAGCGCCCCGGCAGCACATTGATCGCTTCCGGTTTTAACAGCTTGGCGTATTCGACGGATTGAGCAAGGGCTTGCTTAAATTGATCGCGCTTTTCGGGCACACAGGCCAGCCCCTCGCCGCCTTGCAATAAATCGGCAGCGTCTACATTAAACAAAACCAGTTTTAAGTCGTATTCGGTTAATTTGTTTTTTATGGCGGCTGCGCTTAAGTCATAAGGAAACTGAATTTCAACGGCATTAAAGCCTGCTTGCTTGGCGGCCTTGAAGCGGTCAATAAGCGTATTCTCAGTGAACAATAGGCTCAAGTTAGCGGTAAAGTTAAGCATCGGTCTTTGTGTATAGCTTGATTAACGTGGCGGGGTCTTGTTCAAGGTAACCGTGGCTGCCGTGCAGTTGCATCAGCTGCGAGGCCAGCGCGGACATGGGGACGGCATTGCCCTGTTTGACGGACAAATCTACCGCCATGTTCAAATCCTTCAGCAGGGTTTTAACCCGCCATTTGATCGGCTCAAAAGTACCGGCCGCCATTTCGGAACCGACGATCTGCAAGGGTTTGGAGTCTGCAAAGCCGCCGGACAGTGCGGTGGGAATTTGCTTGGCATCAACACCGGCCTGTTTGGCCAGCGCCATCATTTCGGCGATAACCAGCACATTGCAACTGACGATCATCTGGTTGCAGATTTTGGTGATCTGGCCGCAGCCCACTTCGCCCATGTGGGTTAATTGTTTATACAGCGGAGCCAAAATGATCCGGGCAATGTCGATATTTTTCGCGCTGCCGCCCGCCATAATCGCCAGATTGCCAAGCTCGGCACCGGCAACGCCCCCTGAAACCGGCGCATCGACCCAGCCCATGGCGCATTTGTCATGCAACAGTGAGGCTAATTGTCGGGTGTTTTCCGGGTGGATGCTGGATAAATCAATCAGCAATTTGCCGGATGTACCGCTCGTTAAAATATCATTGCGCACTATGGATTCTACGACTGCCGTATCGGCAAGGCACAGGATAATCACCTCGGAGGCCCGGACTAATTCGGCAACGGAACAGTAGGCTTTAGCGCCGGCATCAATAACCGGCTGGAGCTTTTCAGGATTGCGGTTCCAGACATTGACGCTAAAGCCCGCATCCAGCAAACGCAAGCTCATAGGCTTGCCCATCAGGCCGATACCGATGAAACCGAGGATGGGTTTTTTATCTGTCATGGTTTTTAATTTATCACTGAAAGTATTCAAAATGAAACGCCAAACAGGCGTTATCGGATAGCCAAATTCCCAT
>CAZAUB010000544.1:0-1704 GCA_964488195.1 uncultured Methylobacter sp.
CTGGGGTAACTTCGATGTAGTTATTAATTCTGACTAGGATTTTTATATTGCTCACGGGTGTGTCCAAAGTTGTGCGCCATCCTTGGTGCAGGTTAATTAAATGGAAAAAATAAAGTGCCGTAGGCTGGGTAGAGCAACGCGAAACCCAGATTTGATGCGAACAACGCTGGGTTTCATTGCATTCAACCCAGCCTACGGCACTTTAGGGTCGCTTTTCAATTTGAAAATTTGAAGATGCGTGTGCAGAAGGCCCATCAATGATAACCTTCCAATGCGAATTAATAAACTGCTGATTATGTGCAGCTAGAGAAACCTTAAAGCCGCTTAGAGATTGTCCTGGCAGAAGTGGTGTTGATGTTTCCCATCGGATTTCATAGTTGTCACTTTCATCCATACTAATTACGCGGCTAGACCAGAAAGCAGGAGCAATAATTTCCTGTGGATTCAGTCCAGAAAGTTCTGGAACTCCATGATAGTAGTCAAATCCGACGGAGACTGCTGTTATTGGATATTGGCCTTTATTCGTAAGGGTATAGTAATAGGCTACTTCGTTCGCTAACACTTTTTTATAAACTGTTACTGAAGCAGCCGACTCGTCACGCGGTGCAGCTTGGACAAAAGATATAAACGCAGTAAAAGCCACAATACACATCAATATTCGTTGAGTATTCATAATCCACTCCACTCTAGGTTTTTGCTTTATCTTTATTTATCAAGCTATCTATAAAAATCCCTATACCACTCAACAAAATTCCTAACCCCGTCTTCCAACTGCGTGGCAGGTTTATAGCCCAGATCATGCACTAAATCCGAAACATCGGCATAGGTATCGGGCACATCGCCCGGCTGCATCGGCAACAAGTTCTTTATTGCTTCCTTGCCCAAGCATTTTTCCAGCGTTTCAATGAACGTCAACAAATGCACGGGATTATTGCTGCCGATGTTATATAAGCGGTAAGGGGCAAAGCTGGTCGCCGGATCGGGATTTTCGCTTGCCCAATCGGCGTTGGCTTGCGCCGGTTGATCAATAACCCTGATCACGCCTTCAACGATGTCGTCGATATAAGTGAAATCGCGACGGTGGTTACCGTAATTAAACACATCGATTGGTTTATCCTCAAGGATATTACGGGTAAACATGAACGGCGACATATCCGGCCGCCCCCAGGGGCCGTAAACGGTAAAAAACCGCAATCCGGTGGTCGGCAGCTTAAAAAGATGGCTATAGGTATGCGCCATTAATTCATTGGCTTTTTTGCTGGCCGCATAAAGGGAAACCGGATGATCGACATTGTCATGGATGGAAAACGGCATTTTGGTATTCGCCCCATAAACCGAGCTGGATGACGCATAGACTAAATGCTCGACGGGATTGTGCCTGCACCCTTCCAGTATGTTCATGAAACCGACTATGTTGGAATCGATATAGGCATGGGGGTTGGTTATCGAATAGCGTACACCGGCTTGAGCCGCAAGATGCATGACTCTTTGAAACTGCTCTCGGGCGAAAAGCTCTTCTACTGCCGCTCTATCCGCAATTTCAAGCCTGATAAATTTAAAACGATCATAAGCTCGCAGCCGTTCTAATCGCGCCAGCTTTAACTTAACATCGTAATAATCGTTAAGATTGTCTATGCCGACAACCTCGTCGCCCCGCTCCAGCAATTTCAGGCTAAGGGTTGAGCCTATAAATCCAGCGGCTCC
>CAZAUB010000545.1:0-1698 GCA_964488195.1 uncultured Methylobacter sp.
ACATGCATCAACTTGGGCTGCTCATACATCATGCCTTTAACTTTTTGAAAACTTTTGCTACTGCCGCCCTCAACCATATACGTCGCCAGCGTCCAGGGGCTGCCTGAAAAACCAATTAACGGTACGCTGCCTTGCAGGTTTTTCCGTATCAGTCGAACCGCATCAATTACGTAACGCAAATCCGTTTCCGGATCGGGAATCGGCAATTTATTCACATCCGCTGCCGTTCTGACCGGATTAGTAAATTTAGGCCCTTCGCCTTCGGTAAAATAAAGCCCCAAACCCATAGCATCGGGAATGGTCAATATATCCGAAAACAAGATAGCCGCGTCAAAGTCAAAGCGTCGTAGCGGCTGTAGGGTAACTTCACAAGCCAGCTCGGGATTGGTGCACAGGTCTAAAAAACTGCCGGCCTGCTCCCTGACTTTCCGGTACTCCGGCAAATAACGTCCCGCTTGGCGCATCATCCAAATCGGTGTGTACTCCACAGGTTGTTTTAACAGCGCTCTAATAAAGGTATCGTTTTTTAATACGGCCATGGATTTAATTGTTCTGATTTAAAGTTTTATGGTGTTTTAGCGCATGGGACAATCCGGTCACCCCTTATGCCCTGTGGGTACTACCTATGTTTTGTCAAATTCATTTTTCTTACCAGTGCATTGTGGAATTCAAAGGGCAAGGACTGCCTGGCTTTATTGGCTGATGCAGCATCAGGATATGAGCCATACTCTAAAATAAACTTCTCTTTGCCTTTGGCTCTCGTCTTAATGACTCTAATATCTAGTTCCAGCGCCGGGTATTTTTTGAGCATGTCGTCAGCAGACGATTGCTTTGATAACACCATAAGCTGCAAGGTGAAGTTATTTGCTGATGATGCCAATGATGCTTCGACTGCCAGGGATGGCGGAAGTGTCGCAATCGGTAGGGAACCGATGCGACCAGGCTCAGCTAGTTGAGGTGCGGTCGCTTCTATGACTGGCTCTTTAGGAACTGCCACAACTTCTACGGGCTTTTGCAGTATCTGGGTTGTTTCCTGCTCATGGGGCGTAAACGGCTCTACACTATTAACCGTTTTGCTCAACTCCTCTTGTTTTGGCTTTTCTCGCGATGCCACTAACGGCTCGGCAATTTTCTGCTGTGTAAAATCAGATTGCTTATTGTCCGCCTTCGGATCTACCCCTACTCCACTCACCGGATCGGGTTGAGTTTTAATTTCCGATTTTTCAGGGATAAGCGGCTCAACAATTTTCTGCTGTGCGACGGCAAATTGCTTATTGTTAGGCTTCTGCGCAACCGCAACTGCATTGGCTGGGTTGGGCTTGTGTGCCAGCTTTTCAGGGATAGGCTGTTCAACATTATTAACAGTTTTACTTAACCCCGGTTGCTTTGATTTTTCTTGCTTGATTCCAAGCGGCTCAGTAGTTTTTTGCTGTGCGCCATCAGATGGTTTATTTTCAAGCTGCTTAATAACAATCGTACTCGCCGCCTCAGGTTTCGCCACGAATGTAACAGGTTGCTGACCATCCCTGTGTATATTGACTTCAACCGAAGGCTCTATCGCATGTTTCCCTTCATTTGTCGGTACTGATTGCTCCTGCGGCTGGATGACTGGCTGAGCAGGCAGCAGCGTTGGCATTATCTCGGACTCTGGCCGTGAAAGAGCCATTTCGATATTGTCCGTTTTTTGTTCAACAGCAG
>CAZAUB010000546.1:0-1678 GCA_964488195.1 uncultured Methylobacter sp.
TGGAGCGAGTTTTTTCAGAACCGATTTGCCGGACAGCCGTTGAAGTCAGTGCAAGCCTCTTTTACCCATTCGGCAGGATCAAAATTTTGCGAGCAGGGCGAATTGGTCGTGACTGCCAATGGTGTTGAGGGTAGCCTGATTTACAAGATGTCTGCACTGTTGCGTGAACAGATTGCGGTAACAGGATCGGCGTTGCTTTATCTTGACCTTGCGCCCGGCAAGGACAGGCAGTATCTGATCGACAGGATTTCAGAGCCGCGTGGTAAGCACACCCTGGCAAATCATCTTCGCAAGCGTATCGGCATCGATGGTGTAAAGGCCGGTTTGCTGAGGGAGGTTTTGTCGAAAGAAGATTTTGATGATCCGGTTCGCCTTTGTGTAGCCATCAAGGCGCTGCCGGTTAAACTGGTTGCGGCAAGGCCGATTGATGAGGCCATCAGCAGTGCGGGCGGCGTTAGCTTTGAGGCGCTCGACCAGCGCTTGATGATACGCGCCATACCGGGTGTGTTCTGTGCCGGTGAAATGCTGGACTGGGAAGCGCCGACCGGCGGCTATTTGTTAACCGCCTGTTTTGCCGGCGGGCGTGTTGCAGGATCGGGTGTATTGGCTTGGTTGCAATGTGACTTAAACGCAAATCGCTGACCCTATCGGCACGCGCATCATAAAAATACAGTAAAATATCAACGAAAGAATTACCGGATCAAAGTCTATGTCGAAGAAAAAGGCCGCAAATGTTTTTAAATTTTATCAAGGTAGCGTTTAAGGGCGGCTATGAAAACTCCAAAAAGTATTGAACCGCTGGTGCGGGATGGCCTCGTCGACGAGGTGCTTCGCCCGCTAAAAAGCGGCAAAGAGGCGGCTGTCTATGTGGTATTGTCTGAAGGCGAGATCCGCTGCGCCAAAGTCTATAAAGATGTTAACCAGCGCGGCTTTCACAAGCAAGCCCAGTATCAGGAAGGGCGCAAGGTACGAAATAGCCGTCAGGCACGCGCTATGGAGAAGAACAGCCGGTTTGGACGGCAGCAACAGGAGCAGGTGTGGCAAAATGCCGAAGTCGATGCTTTGTACCGTCTTGCCGCCGCCGGTGTGCGCGTTCCGCAGCCTTATAATTTCGTCGAGGGCGTGTTATTGATGGAATTGGTCACCGATGAACATGGCAGCGCCGCGCCTCGGCTTAACGATCTTGAATTGAGCCGGGAGCAAGCGCTTGAATATCACGGCTTGCTGATTAAGGAAGTGGTCAGGATGCTTTGCGCCGGACTGGTGCATGGCGATCTTTCCGAATACAACATCCTGGTTGACGCCAACGGCCCGGTCATCATCGATCTGCCCCAGGCTGTTGATGCGGCGGCGAACAATAACGCCGCCAGAATGCTGGAGCGCGATGTTGACAATTTGGCTGATTATTTTGGCCGCTTTGCGCCTGAGCTGCTCGCTACCGACTATGGCAAAGAGATATGGAAGCTCTATGAGAGCGGCGATTTAACGCCGCAAGTGGCATTGACCGGTCGATTTAAGGCCAGCACCAAAGTGGCGGATGTTCGCAGCATCATGCGCGAAATCAATGATGCCCGAGACGAGGCGATGCAACGACGTTATGAACATGAAGATTAACAGTTCTTATGGCTGATAAACAACCGGGAAATCCGCTGCATGGCGTGACCTTGGAAAAAATGCT
>CAZAUB010000547.1:0-1668 GCA_964488195.1 uncultured Methylobacter sp.
AATTCGCTGGGCGAAAGCCTGATTTTTTCGGCTAGTTCCGGCATCGGGCTTGAAAAACATGGCGTAAAATTCTGACTGATTTCCAGACTTATTTCTAGCATTTCTTTCGCCGATAAATTAATTTTGGAATTGTGTCCTGAATGCAAAAACGTCATCACCAGCCTTAAACGTTACGAGTACCTTATCTAAAATTTTTCGTATACCTAAATAAATGCAGTCCGTTGAGCCAGAATGCATGCCTCATCAAAATCAAGCTCTGAAAAATTGGCAAGGACTTTTTCCGCTAAGCGATCCATTACCCTGTCCGTTTTTATCTTTGTCCATTCTGTTTGTTTATCATTCATGGGTTTTTCTTCGTTTTTTTGTTGGTGGTTTTGAGCCATTCTAGGCTATTTTGGGGCTGTGTGGAACAATGCCCATTATTTACTGGCGAATAGCCGACTTTAGGGCTTAATGTCCTTACAGATAAATCCAGCCGATCGGCGACTTGAGTTTGGGGAACTATTAGCCACATCAAAACCGCTCTTTTTGATTTACAATATAGCATTGGCTTGAAATAACAAGTGGATAGCTTTCTTGTCGGACAAGGCGCTATTTCTGTGAAACCTCGCGTACACAAAAGCGGCATGCGATTATTGAAAGTACTTTTTAAAAAAACAACACACCATCGGAGCGATAAAGAATGACCAATCATGTTACTTTGACCCAGTTTATCATTGAACAGCAGCGCGAGTTGCCGGGAGTCTCGGGGACGTTTACTTCATTGCTGAACGATGTGGTTACTGCGTGTAAGAAAATCTCACATTTGGTTAATCGAGGCAATCTGGTGGGTGTGCTGGGGAGTGCCGATTCCGAGAATGTGCAGGGTGAGGTGCAAAAGAAACTGGACATCATTACCAATGACATTATGGTGAATGCGCTGAACTGGACCGGTCATTTGGCCGGCATGGCCTCGGAAGAAATCGACGACATCATCCCCATTCCCTCGCAGTACCCGAAAGGCAAGTATCTGGCGTTGTTCGATCCGTTGGACGGCTCTTCAAATATTGACGTCAACCTGGCGGTAGGCACCATATTCTCGATACTGCGCTGCCGTGAAGGCGTGGATCCGGCTTTGGAGGATTTTTTGCGCAAGGGTTCCGAGCAGGTTTGCGCAGGATTTGTCCTTTACGGCCCGTCAACGATGATGGTTTTAACCACCGGGCATGGTGTTAACGGCTTCACGCTGGATCAGGATATAGGCGAGTTTATCCTGACTCATCCCAACATGATGATTCCCCAAGACACCAATGAATTTGCGATCAATATGTCCAACCAGCGTTTCTGGGAACCCCCGGTGCGCCGTTATATTGATGAATGTTTGCTGGGCACGGAAGGCTCGCGCGAAAAAGATTTTAATATGCGCTGGGTCGCATCGATGGTTGCGGAGGTTTACCGGATACTGACGCGCGGCGGAGTTTTTATGTATCCGTATGACTTGCGCGATCCGTCCAGGGCCGGAAAGCTGCGCATTATGTACGAGGCCAATCCGATGGCTTTTATCATCGAGCAAGCGGGCGGAGCGTGTTCGACAGGACGCGAGCGCATCCTCGACATCAAGCCCAAAGGCCTGCATCAGCGGGTTCCGGTTATTTTGGGGTCGAAAAACGAGGTTGAGCGTATTGTCGG
>CAZAUB010000548.1:0-1657 GCA_964488195.1 uncultured Methylobacter sp.
TGGTGATTATGGTCGATGCGATATTCGCTATCCTGTTTATGCATGTGGGGATGCCATGAGCGATTCTTATGCAATACAGCTGGAGCACGTCTGGACCAGCTTTGACGATCCCCATACGGGTGCAGCCAAGCTTGTTCATCTGGATATTAACCTTAATCTGGAACATGGCGAGATTTTGGGCCTGGTAGGTGCATCCGGTTGCGGCAAGACGACTTTGCTGCGCGAAATCGTTGGCCTGCAAACACCCAGCCAAGGCGAGGTGTTTGTGATGGGACAGTCTTTAAAATATGCTAATTCCAGTCACGGTCAGCGGCTGCGTAACAATTGCGGTGTGCTGTTTCAGAAAGGCGCGTTGTTTAGCGTTTTAAATGTTTTCGATAATATTGCCTTTCCACTGCGGGAGCTGGGTTTTCATGATGAGGAATTGATTGCGCGTATCGTGTTCATGAAGTTGGCAATGGTCGGCTTGGCTGACAGTGACGCCTGGTTAAAGCCGGCCGATTTGTCGGGCGGCATGATCAAGCGGGTGGCGCTGGCCCGCACCATGGTGCTGGAACCGGGACTGTTGTTGCTCGATGAGCCGACCTCGGGTCTCGATCCTATTTCCAGCGAGGACTTTGTCAGCCTGTTATCCGAGCTGCATAATGATCTGCATTTTACCGTAGTCATGGTGACCCACGATTTGGATATATTGAGGGATTTGTGTACCCAGGTTGCTGTGCTGGCAGATAATCAATTGGTTGCTTTCGGAACGCTGGCCGATGTTTTAAACTGCAAGCATCCTTTTGTAGAGAAATTTTTTCACAATAATCGCGCTGAACGGGTATTTCAATATATCGCCAGGGATGGTGTGTATGCCGCAAGCCCGCCGGGAGCGAGCGCGGTTCAGGAGACTGCTCATGGGTAGAGAAAATCATGCACTGATTACCGGCCTGTTTCTGATTGCCTTGGTGACGGCATCGACGGCGATTGTTTTCTGGATTGGCAGTATGGATCACGAACGCAAGCTCTATGTTATTTCAACCCGAGAATCGGTATCCGGTCTTAATCCTGAATCTACGGTATTTTACCGGGGCATAGCAGTGGGCAAGGTGCTTAAGGTTCAATTTGACCCTTTAGATTCCGGCACCATTCTTGTTCCGGTTGAGGTCGATAAAAACATCGTGCTGAGTAAAGGGGTTTTCGCGACCTTACGCTTAAAAGGAGTGACCGGTTTAACCCAGATTCAGTTGGAAGATTCCGGTACAATTCCCGAAGTGTTGCCGCCGGGGGATAATGCTATGTCTCGCATTCCTTTGGTGCCGTCGTTGACCGACAAGCTGATGGATTCAGGAGAAGAGCTGTTGCATAAAGCCGATCATTTAATGCTGCGGCTGAGCGCGCTATTAACGGATGAAAATGAAAAAAATATCGGTGGTATTTTAAGTAACCTGAAAACATTGACCGACAAGCTTTCCGAGCTGCAAAAAAGCGTTGATAAGGCGCTCGCCGGTATCCCCGCATTGACTACCGATGCTCGAAAAACCCTGGCTAATATTGATGGGTTGACTAACGATTTACAGGGTTTAACCAAAGAAGTGCAAAATCTCAGCGTAAAGGCGGGCGGTCTGGTCGATAGCGGAAAGAACAGCGGCGATGTTTTGGCGCAGACCACGTT
>CAZAUB010000549.1:0-1636 GCA_964488195.1 uncultured Methylobacter sp.
TTAACTAAAGGATTTTTTGTTATGGCGCGTACCCTTCTGGTGGTTGATGATCTTTCCGACTGGAATCCCTATTACCCCAGCGACCAGGTCATCACGTTTGAAACTTATCTTGCGACCGAGCAGGGCGAGTCTCATCAGCGTGTACGCATCATCAATCTTTGCAGCAGCTACCGCTATCTTTCTGACGGTTATTACTGCTCGTTGTTGGCCGAGGCCAGGGGCCATCACGTTATTCCTTCGGTTAAAGTGCTGAACGATTTGGGCAAAAAGGCGCTGTACCGGCTACAGCTTGAAGACTTGTCGCAGACATTGGCGCGTGCATTTAAAAGCACCGACAAGGATAGCGAAATCACCCTGCTGAGTTATTTCGGCACTTCGCCTGATCCGGCTTTTCAGGAGCTTGCCAGGTTGTTGTTTGAACGCTTTTCCTGTCCGATTCTGGAAGTGACGTTGCGCTGCAAGCAGCACTGGGAAATCATCGGTTTAAGGGCCATCTCGCACCGGCATCTGGATGATGCAATGCAAACTATTTTTGCCGACGCGCTGGATAAATTCAGTACCAAAGTCTGGCGCAAGGGTCGCGCCCGAAAAGCTGCGCGGTTCGATCTTGCGATACTGATCAATCCCGAAGAACAGTTACCGCCAAGCAACCGTGGCGCGCTGAAAAAATTTATCAAAATCGGCAGGCAACTGGGTATTGAAATAGAACTGATAACGCAGCAACATTATGTGCGGCTGCCCGAGTTTGACGGCTTGTTTATACGCGAAACCACAAGCATAGATCACCACACCTACCGTTTTGCCAAAAAGGCCGAGGCCGAGGGGCTGGTGGTTATCGACGATCCGACTTCGATGCTGCGTTGCACCAATAAAGTCTATCTTGCCGATCTGTTTCGCACCCATCGCGTGCCAACGCCCAAGACTTGGCTGCTGCATAAAGGCAATGCCGCCCACTTGGATAGAGTGGAAGCCGAAGCCGGTTTTCCAGTGGTCATAAAAATTCCGGACGGCTCTTTTTCTCGCGGCATCGTTAAAGTGAATGACCGGAAAGAGCTTGAACTCAAAGTGGAAGAGCTGTTTCAAAAATCCGCGCTGCTGCTGGCGCAGGAGTTTCTCTATACCGATTTTGACTGGCGCATCGGCATTTTCAACAATAAGGCCTTATACGCGTGTCGTTACTACATGGTTAAAAACCACTGGCAAATTTACCGCCACGGCAGCAGCCGAATCGATACCGGTAATTTTGCTACTTTGCCGACCTTTGAAGTCCCCAAAGCTGTGCTCGATGCCGCATTAAAAGCGACCCAGCCGATAGGCAACGGTTTATACGGCGTGGATGTTAAGGAAAAAGACGGCAAAGGCTACGTCATCGAAGTAAATGACAACCCCAACATCGACAGCGGCGTCGAGGACAAATATCTGGGCGATGAGTTGTATCGATTGATTATGACCGAATTGCTGCGGCGCATGGAAAATCGCAGTAAAGGGGTATGAGGACTGAGGTCCAGTGATTCTATGCTGCATACTAATACCACATCCCCCTAAAAACCGCAGTTTGTCCACGAAAAACACGAAAGACACGAAATAAATCAGTACGTTGTGTTGATTTAGCTATTCACCCTTTGGGTGACGGTCT
>CAZAUB010000550.1:0-1625 GCA_964488195.1 uncultured Methylobacter sp.
CGATTCTTTGTTGGGGGTTCGGGGCGATTTTATAGCTGATGCGTTGTGTGTCGATGTGCTCAAAGCCTTCTGGCAGCACGCTGTCCAATGCATGCTCTTTCACCTCGGCATAGATAAATTCTTTCAGTTGCCATAGATGCCTTGGCCCCGGCGTCACGGTTAGCAAAAGCCCAGACGGTTTCAGCACTCGCTTGAGTTCATCGTCATTTGACGGAGCAAACACCCTCAGCACAAAATCAAAATACTGGGCCGCATAAGGCAACCGGTTAACGCTTGCGACTATAAATCGGCCATTGGGCTGTTTTTTGGCAGCTGCGGCTATCGCAAATTTGGCAATGTCGACGCCGTGCAGCATCATCGTATTTGAGCAATTGGTTTCAATTTTCCGGCTGTAGTAACCCTCGCCACAGCCCAGATCCAGTAGATGCGTGGGGTGGCTTGCATCGATCATCATCGCCACCGCCTTGGCCATCGGTTCATAATACCCGGCTTCCAAAAACTCGCGTCTGGCCTGCATCATTTGTTTGTTATCGCCGGGCTCCGCAGAGTGTTTGAACTGCACCGGCAAAAGATTCAAATAACCTTCTTTTGCAAGATCAAAGTGATGGTTATTCCCGCAGACATAACTTTTAGCTGATGGACTCAGCTGTAGCGTAGCCGCGCAAATCGGGCATAAATAACAGGGAGTTGGATGAGCTTGGTGCATGTAAACAGGGGGCTTTTACGCGGTTAGGCCGTGTAAAGTTTTAGCGGGGGGTGAGCGGTAATCCTTAATATAAGACAGGATCAACTTAAGTTAACCCTGTCCTAATTAAAAGTCGGATCTAATGCTTAGATTGACTTGTAAAAGCCTAATGCTTTGTTTAATTCAGCAATAGCTTTTGGCTCATCAGCACTTTTACCGATTATTTGCGCTTTAATAAGGCTGTCGAGACCTTGTTTTACGACAGCTTCGTTGCCTACGATTTCATCAGAAGCGTAACGTGCTGCTTTTTCATGTGCATAAGCGGCATTGAAATCGTGTTTGTTGATTTCAGCTATAGCTGCTTCAATATGTGCAATAACTTCAGTGGCTTTAGCATCTTCAGCGAAAGCGACAGTGCTTGCACCAAAAGAGATAGCCATAACGATGGTGAGTACTGCTTTTTTGATTAAATTCATCATATACCTATGAAGTGTTTTGGTGTGATTTCCAGGCAATGCCTGAAAATAAAAGATTGGAAAGACAATTGCTTTCCAGACGCTATGATATACGATAAATCTTAAATCCATCTGAAATAGATTAATTCGACAAAGAACTGGCAGGCAATACTGAAACCCTTTACCATACGGCCCTCTTCTGGCAGGCTGTCAACGCGATGGCTTGGTCTGATTTTTAAACCCCAACACATTATTGACATAGCACTGCTTGCAGGGTTGTGTACTGAAAGGATTAACGCATGAGCAGCAACATTATTATCGAACATAACCCTGATGCAGCCCGTTTGAGCGAGCTGGGCGTATCCACATGGCCGACATGGGAGAAGGAAGTCTCGGTATTTCCTTTCGAGTTTGACGAGCAGGAAACGGCTTACATCCTCGAAGGCGAATGCGTGATCACACCGAATGATGGCAGCGCACCAGTA
>CAZAUB010000551.1:0-1595 GCA_964488195.1 uncultured Methylobacter sp.
CTGCGTATATACACGCCGGAAGTTCCTCACAATACGGTTCAAATTGCACTGCTCCTTTGGAAACGGATCGATGTGAACCAAACAGTCACTATGCGGTATCCAAGGTTGCTGCTGAAACGTATTTGCACTATATGGGTAAGGAACGTGGATTTCCAGCCATAAGTCTTCGGCTCTATTCGATATATGGGCCTCTTGAGGATTGTTCACGCCTTATCTCCAATCTTCTAAGACATGCTTTGATTGGCAAGTTTCCCTCGTTTGTTGACCCGAATATTTCTCGTGACTTTCTTTATGTCAATGACGCTTGTGCCGCATTTATCATGGCTGCAACAAAAATCCAGCCGGATATCTATGGCGAGAGTTTCAATATCGGATCAGGCATTAAAACGACCATAAAAGAATTGGCTGAAATCACTCGTGCCGAGTTCAACCTAACAGAAGAACCTCAATACGGCAAGATGGAAGGGCGCGCTTGGGATCTCCCAGACTGGTATGCTAATCCGGAAAAAGCCAAAAACATCCTGGGCTGGATACCAAAATATAACCTGAGAACGGGATTAAAGGCATCCGCTGAATGGGTCGGCCAGCTGAGTGATGAAGAATTCAAGAGTGGAACAAAAAAAAATGCGCTTAATAAAAAAAGAAGCCTCTCAGCGATCATCGCTTGTTATAAGGACGAACAGGCAATTCCAATTATGTATCGTCGATTAACGGATACATTCCGAAAAATTGGAATCGAGTACGAAATTATTTTTGTCAATGATTGTAGTCCGGATAATAGCGCAGAAGTCATTCGAGAACTTAGCACCACCGATAGTCGGGTAATTGGCATTTCACATTCCAGGAACTTTGGCTCGCAAATGGCTTTTCGTAGCGGTATGGAGCTCTCGACCAAACAAGGCGTTGTTTTACTGGACGGCGATCTTCAAGATCCGCCCGAGTTAATCGAGAAGTTTTATACGCAGTGGGAACAAGGTTACGATGTGGTTTACGGTCGTAGAGTAAAACGTGATATGCCGTGGTACTGGGGAATGCTTTATAAACTCTTTTATCGTGTCTTCGCGGCGTTCAGCTATGTAAAAATTCCATTAGATGCGGGTGATTTTTCGTTGATCGACCGCCGGGTAGTTGGCTGGATTTTAAAATGTCCTGAGCGAGATTTGTTTATGCGAGGCTTACGCGCCTACGTCGGTTTTAAACAGATAGGTGTTGATTACATTCGTCCAGAACGCATGTTCGGAAAATCAACCAACAATCTCATAAAGAATATTGACTGGGCCAAAAAGGGCATATTTTCGTTTAGCGATACACCACTCACCATGCTCACGTCGATGGGCTTTGCCCTGCTGGGGGTTTCGTTTTTGTTAATATTAGGAGTTGCTACGTTGAAGATGTTTTACCCCGACATCGCACCACATGGTATTACCACACTTCTGATAACTATTTTGACGTTTGGTTCATTGAACCTTTTCGCAATTGGCTTAGTAGGAGAATATGTCGCGAAAATAATGTCGGAGGTTAAGGAGCGCCCCAGATTGATTCGCTCAGCGCTGATACGCAATGGTAAAACTACAGAGCTATTACCTGATGGTAAG
>CAZAUB010000552.1:0-1587 GCA_964488195.1 uncultured Methylobacter sp.
AATGCTTTGAATAAGATCGTCTTGACGAATAATGCTCATCGGAGGTTCCCTGCCAGGGTTGCTAAGAATTCAGTTGGCATATTATATCCCCAAAGCAATATTTATGGATTAAGAACCACCGCGACCAGCCATGTAGCAATGTCTAGCATCAATACAGAGCATTTCCCAGGTCAAAGACAAAGTCACTCCATAAAGCAATTGATTTCAATAGCTATTCTCAGCCCCTTTTAAAAAATACTCTTGTTGCAGTAACTGAAAGAGAACAATCCAACGTAAAAAATGGGTTGCTGTTCAGCGGATGCTAACCATGCTTATAGGACACGGATTGAACGGGTTTAAACGAATTGGCTAAAGTTTGTTATACGTTTTTAATCAGTGTTTATCAGCCTAATCCGTGGCATCTGCGTTCCATTTCTATAATAGTTACAAAAATGGATTGTTATCCAACGCAAAGCCCGCCGCGTTCTTGTGCCCTCCTCCACCAAATCCTAGCGCCAGATGGCCTACATCGTAATCGCCGATTGAGCGGAGCGAGAAACCCCATTGCTGTTTTTTGCCGTCATAATGATAAATCATGCCAAACGTGCCTGATTTTTCGGCTAACACATGCCCAAGATCACTGGAGAAAAATGATGGCGCATTAACAGCAAGCCCGATCTTGCCCGCCACCGAGACGCTGTGTGCGGATTTGGCCAGCCTTTGCACCATCCCGGAAAATTGCTTGATCTGTATGCGGCCCACCGACAACAGCTCCGCCAGATCAAGCGCGCCTATTTCGGCAAAAGTGATGGGCATTCTTTCATACAGCGCCATCGTTATTTCTCGGGTACCGTCCAGCTTGAAATGCCAAAGATCGCGGTCTTCGATATGCAACAGGATTTGGGGGGGCTCGAGATCGTGGAAAAAATGCTGCCAGGTTAAGACGCAACCACTCCGCGACATATCAAAATTAAGCGACAGGTTTTCAGGTAGAGGCCGCACCTTGAAAAAGTCATCGCATTGTTCCAGCGCAGTCATATGATGATCGATCAAAATGACTTGGCCTGCTTTGGCTGAAATCTCGACCAATAACTGCGGCGAATAGGAAAAATCCAATATATAAATGATCGCTCCCGGTTCAAAATCGGGAATAGCGTCACCATGGCGAGCCGGTATATAGCGGGCTTGATTGCCAAACTTGCAAAATGTGCTCCATGCTGCACCTAAACCATCCAGGCAATCATCATGATAAATAACTAAGGTTTCATGGGTTTCTGACATGCTTTTTTAAAAATTTCCGTGTTGCTGAATGGGTCGATTATTTAGCTGCATTTTACACGACCCTAACCATAAGCGTACGCCCTGATTTTTCGGCATTAATCACGAAAAAAAGCGCACCCAACCATGCAAGATGGCAAACGAATTTAAAAGTTAGTGGGCTTGCGTTAAAAATACGAATCAAGTTGTTGCTTTGGACAACCCGGCGGGCTGACTATTGGATGATGCTTGCTTGGCAATGTTAACGCTGATCGGGTGACATTCTGCCACCCCGGTGATGCTTAAGCTGGTTCGATGCGAGGCACTGAGGATATTTACGGGGGCTTTCAG
>CAZAUB010000553.1:0-1587 GCA_964488195.1 uncultured Methylobacter sp.
ATGCAGTTTTGACGGATTCTCAAATGCGCTTCAAGGGCGACCGGCCGGTCGCCTCTACGATGTTCACACCATTTTTTCATTTCTTAACGTTCATCAAACCCAGCAATCCTTTCATCAACGCCAAAGGTGTAGGCGGGCAACCGGGAATCACCGCATCGACCGGAATGACATTGGATACCGCGCCGCAACTGGCATAAGACACGCCGAATTCGCCGCCGCAGGCAGCGCAATCACCGGCTGCAACCACCCATTTCGGGTTCGGCGTCGCTTCATAAGTGCGCAGTAACGCTGTTTGCATGTGCCTGGACACCGGCCCTGTGACCAGCAGCACGTCAGCATGTCTTGGCGATGCTACAAAATGGACGCCAAAACGTTCAATATCGTAAAAGGGATTATTCAATGCATGAATTTCCAGTTCGCAGCCGTTACAGGAGCCTGCATCGACCTGGCGTATCGCAATGCTGCCGGAAAATTTCTTGTCGATATGATTTTTGATTTGGATGCCCAACGCTTCCAGTTCGTCATCTCCGGGCGTTTTAAACTGTTCTGTGACGACACCCGTGGTCAAGATTTTTTTAAAAAGTCTCAGCATTGTCCGTTCCTATAAATCATTGCCTGAATAAGAGCCATTCAGGGATTTGTTGCATACAGGAAAATCCGGCACGATATTATTCAACACCAGTTTTTCCAACGCAGGCCAGTTCAATTGACTGGGATCGCGCGGATAAAAACGGGCAATTTTGTTATCGGCATCAAAACGAATGTGGCTGATAATTTCGCCGCGCCAGCCCTCAACAATGCCCAAGCCTTCACTGCCTGCCGGTGGTGTTTGCCATTCGCTGCGTATGTCGCCGACAGCGAGTTGGTCGATAAATTTTTCTATCAGATACAAAGCCGTCCTGATTTCCTTGTACCTTACCCAGAATCTGGAGGCAATATCGCCCTGTGTTTCCAGTGCTATTTTAACTTTTACCTGATCATAAGGCGCGTAAGGGGCATCGCGGCGAACATCCTTATCCTGTCCGCTGGCGCGTCCGACGTAACCCAGGGTTCCGAAAGCGGCGGCGGTTTGTTCGGACAAAAAACCCGCCGTATACAGCCGGTCTTCCAGTGATGTATTAAGATCCAGCGCAAGTATGACTTCCGCCAGCTCCTTTCTTAACTCGGCTATATCTTTCTTTATTAAGGCACAGGATGCATCCGATAGGTCGCAGGCAACGCCGCCGGGCACGATTCGATCCATCAACAGGCGATGACCGAACACCGTTGCATTGGTGCGCAACCAGAGTTCGCGCAAGCGGGTGAACTGCATTTGCGCAAACACAAAAGCGACATCATTGCAGATTGCGCCTATGTCGCCCATGTGGTTGGCGATGCGTTCCCGCTCGGCCAGAATGCCACGTATCAATGCGGCGCGGGGCGGTATTTTAACGCCCGCCGCTTGTTCCATCGCCATACACGCCGCCCAGCAATGTCCGACCGTGGTATCGCCGGAGACACGCCCCGCCAGCTTGGCTAAAGACTCGGGCGTCCTGCCTTCAGCGATTTTCTCTATGCCTTTATGCACGTAGCCCAAACGTTCTTCCA
>CAZAUB010000554.1:0-1569 GCA_964488195.1 uncultured Methylobacter sp.
AAGCCATCAGCATTCCGGTTATCGCCAACGGCGATATTGATACCCCCGAACAGGCACAGTTTGTGCTGCATTCAACCGGTGCCGATGCGATCATGGTCGGCCGTGCCGCCCAAGGAAATCCATGGTTATTTAGCCAGATAAATCACTTTATCAACCACGGCAAACACCTTGAAAAGCCAACAATTACAGACATACATGACACACTCATCAGTCATTTGGACAAACTTTATAGCTTCTACGGTAATACAAGCGGTGTTAGAATAGCTCGCAAACATATAGTCTGGTATTTCAAACATCTTGCCTTCGTAGCTCAAGAAACCAAAAGCAATATCAACCAGGCGCAGTGTCCATCCCAACACACGCGCTGATTAATTCGGCATTTAATTTTTTAACCACCGACAGTGCTGCATACTATGAACGCATCCCAAAAAAGTGCTGAAATCATCGACATAGACCGCAGAAAAATCGCTGCCATTCCATTATGCACACATGTTAAGCAGAAGGTGGAGCAATATTTTTTGCACCTGAACGGTCATGATGCGGTTGGTCTGCATGCGATGGTTATCGCCGAAGTCGAAAAGCCTTTATTGCAAGCGACGCTGGAACATTCCGGCTTCAACCAAACCAAAGCGGCCAAAGCGCTGGGTTTGAGCCGTAGCACCTTACGCAAGAAACTGGAGCACTACGGCCTGTCCTAATGTCCCAACCAGACAGGTTTAACCGCGCTAGCCTTACCCTCCTCCTTCCATTGAAAATATCTGAATGAACAAAAAAGTCACCCGCGCACTGATCAGCGTATCCGATAAATCCGGTATTGTGGATTTTTGTCGGGAACTCAATCAATTAGGCATCGAAATCCTGTCTACCGGCGGTACCGCCAAGACGCTGGCTGAACATAACATCCCAGCGACTGAAGTTTCCGATTACACCGGTTTCCCGGAAATGATGGACGGCCGGGTTAAAACTTTGCACCCCAAAGTCCACGGCGGCATTTTGGCGCGTCGCGGCATAGATGATACGGTGATGGCCGCGAACGGCATCAAGCCTATCGATATGGTAGTGGTCAACCTGTACCCCTTCGAACAAACTATCGCCAATCCGGACTGCGATTTAGCCACAGCCATTGAAAACATTGACATCGGCGGCCCGACCATGATCCGCGCCGCCGCGAAAAATCATGCCGATGTCGCGGTGATCGTCGATCCTGCCGATTACGCATCGATTATTGCCGAACTGAAAAACAACAACAGCCTTGCTCATCAGACCCGCTTCAATCTGGCACTGAAAAGCTTTGAGCACACGGCGCGTTACGACACTGTGATTGCAACCTACCTGGGCAACATTCGCCGCGCCAGTTCCCGACAGGCTTGCGGCATACACACCATCCCTGGCGATAATGGCGTCCAGTTTCCCGAAACGCTGAATTTGCAGTTTTACCATAACCAGACCCTGCGCTATGGCGAAAACCCGCATCAGAACGCCGCGTTTTACCGGGAAAAATCACCGGCTAACGGCACCATTGCCGCCGCCAAGCAACTGCAAGGCAAGGAATTGTCCTACAACAATATT
>CAZAUB010000555.1:0-1567 GCA_964488195.1 uncultured Methylobacter sp.
TCAATGACATTGCCGACACTGCCTCGACGAATCAACAGCGTACCTACATCCATACCGGGGTAAGTACCGTCATTGCGGATGTTTCTGGTAACCCGAACCGATTCACCAAATTCAAACCGGCCTTCGTCGAAACGCTCGGGTTTCATGTTTTTATATCGCTTAAGGAAACAAACGCCGTTTGCGGCTCGCCCATTGCAAACACTTTAAAAACTTTTTCGGTTTGAGCGTCGGATTCGACAAAATCCTGATAGGCCCGCATTAGCAATTTACTGTAGACAGCTCGCTTTGCCGGTTCATTTTCCGGCATTTCATCACCGGCTTTTTGTAAATAATCATGAAAACGCTGCAAAATATGCAGGCGGTTGACATGCACCACGCTAGGCTCATAGTCCAGTTGAAAATACTGTAGGAAATCTTCAGCCGATTCCAGCTCTTCCATTTCTTCTTCAAAACTCATGGGTTTTCTCCGGTAGTTAAAGGGGGCCGACTGAAGAGGCATCCTGAAGCAACAGGTAAAGCGCCAGAATGACAAACACCACCAACGGCATGATGGTCATCAATGAATCGGTTATCTCTTTTTTCAACATGATCTTGCTCCGATAATAAAAATTCGTGTTGAATTGCGCTAACCCATACGCATCAACTGTTTGTCGTATAATTAGGAGTGCAAGCTTTGCTTGCCCGATGTTAACTTGCAGGCAAAGCCTGCACTCCATCCTTAAATGTGTGGGGTTGCGCCACCTCAACCTACATCTGTTTTACGCTTGACCACCAATTCCAATAATCCCTGGGCGCCGATTCTGTCCTTAGTGTCCAGCTCGACCAGTTTTTCAAACACGCTCTGGCTCAAATCCAGATTCTCCAAGCGCATATTTAAAAAACCGACGGCTTTCAGGGTAAACAAATACATCCTGATCTTGGTTAATAACTCGGCAGGGGCCTCGTTAATATGGCTTAGTTGCAGATCGTGCCAATCTTCGGGAAAAGATATGCTCGGTCTGATCACTACCAGAGCTTTATTGGTGGCACTTAAAGCCTCTTCCAGTCGATGTTGGTAATAATAAAATCGGTTTAATGCGACCAATACATTCAACGACTCGGGCGCAAGAAAATAAGCTTTCAATAAAGACAATTCGGCATCGCCATTTGCATAATTTTCCGCTGCGATTGCAATCAACTCATCAACGCCTGCAACATCCGGTTGCTCGAAATACAAACCTTGCGCTTCAAAATCCAACAGATCCATCTAACCCCTCGCCGCCAGTTTTACCGGTCTTTCTTTTCTGGGAATGCAGACGCTTTCCGCTTCACACACATCACAATTTTCTTCAACCGTTACTTTGTGTGACTCTGTTTGTGCGGCTTCCAGTTCATCAATCCGCTCAATCAAACAGGCAATTGCCTTTCCAACCGGATCGGGAATCAAATGATGATCCAGATCGATACCGTGCCGGTTTTGTATTTGTGTCCCCTTGCTTTGAATAACACGTCCGGGAATGCCCACCACCGTACAGCAAGGCGGGACATCTTTAACCACCACTGAATTAGCGCCGACACGGACATTGTT
>CAZAUB010000556.1:0-1566 GCA_964488195.1 uncultured Methylobacter sp.
CTGCCAGACATCCCCAAGACTGGAGAATATGTTGCTGAATGAAAACTCGGATTCCTCGGCACTGGTCGGCTGATTCAGAAACGACAGTCCGACTTCATAGGCGAAATAATACAGCGGCGGCATGGTGATGGGGTTGGTTATCCAGACCAGTCCTACCGAAAGCGGTATATTGGCCCGGTAATAAATGGCGCCCATAGCGGCAAAGGCCATTTGCGTCGGGGTCGGAATCCAGGCGCAAAAAAGGCCCACTGCAAAAGCCAGTGCAATAGAGCGTCGATTTAAATGCCAGAGGTTAGGTTCGTGCAGTTTATCGCCAAGAAATTGAAGACTCTTGTGTCGTTTAATCACTTCAGGATCAGGGATGAACTTGTCGATCAGTTTTTTTATAAGTTTCTTTGGCATCGTTATTCTTTGATTAAGAAGTTACACTTGAGTTAAGTTTATCAGGTTTTTGTTAGCCTAAAAAATATCAAGGTGCTAAATGGTTGTTTCCGCCCTGTCATTTTTAGCCGGGCTGTTGCTGGTTCAACAGTTCTCGGTATTGCCGGATGTTAAATGGCTGATAGTCGGCGGCGTAATCGCCTGCATTATTGCATGGTTGCGTTATTGGCGGTGGCTATATTTTGTGGTCGGCGTTTTGTGGGCGATAGTGTTTGCATTGCACCGATTGTCCGACCGGTTGCCGGAGCAATTGGAGGGTGAGGAGGTACAGGTGAGCGGCACCATAGCCGATTTGCCTGAACAGGATGAAAAGCGCGTCCGCTTTGATTTTATCACCAGGGATGGTGTGTATGCCGGTAGGGGCGACCGGCCGGTCGCCCCTACAAGCGCGGCGATCGTCACCGCAACTGACCGGCAACTACCCGCTAAACTGAGACTAAGCTGGTATTACCCGGATCAACAAGTCAAGGCGGGCCAGCATTGGACTTTCACCGTTAAATTAAAACGCGTCCACGGCACCATGAACCCCGGCGGCTTCGATTATGAACGTTGGCTATTTACCGAAGGCATAGGCGCAACAGGCTATGTTCGCCCAAGTCCCAAGCCGGTTTTACTGGGGCGCGATTCGGCCTGGAACAGCATTGCTGTCTGGCGGCAGAGTATCACTGATCAGCTTTCAAGCACATTGGACAATAGCCCCAGTCTTGCGCTAATAAAGGCATTGACTATCGGCGACGGCAACAGCATCACGCAAGAGCAATGGGAGGTTTTTCGTAAAACCGGCACGACGCATTTGGTGGTTATTTCCGGTTCGCATATCGGGCTTATCGCCGGGCTGGTTTATTTCTTGGTGCTTAAATTGTGGGCGTGGACGGGATGGCTTAGCCAGTCGCCGCAAAAGATTGCGGCAGTTTCGGCATTGCTGATTGCGATTTTTTACTCAGGGCTGACCGGTTTTTCCGTGCCCACCCAGCGCTCCGTGGTCATGTTGGCTATCGTCATGACTGCCATTATTCTGCAACGCAACAGTCGTCCTTTTAATACCTTAGCCATTGCATTGTTTGCGGTGCTGATACTCGATCCGTTAGCGGTTTTAGCGCCGGGATTCTGGTTGTCATTTCTCGC
>CAZAUB010000557.1:0-1554 GCA_964488195.1 uncultured Methylobacter sp.
TTGGGGTTTTGATGGGGGATTTGGAAGTTGGGGGAATGGGGGTTTTGGTTGGGAAGATTAGGGTGTTTGCGGTGGCAACTGTAGTAGTTTGACATCTGACACTAAAGCTGCTATTTTCAAAAGCAGCTTTAGTGCATAATTAAAGCTCACATGGAAACCACCAAATGTAGGCATGAAAAGGAGAAAAATATGGCATGTACAGGCAAAAGATCAAAGAGAAGTGGGAATTGTCTTAGCACCCTATATCGCTGCAAGAAGTGCGGCAGTTTGGGGTGTGAGCAAAGTCAGGTTGGAGAATGCTCTAATCAAGGATTCCGCACCGGAAAATGCTTGAAGTGTGGCACGACTGGTCAGAAAGAACCTTTCAGGTAGACATAGGTATTACATAAAGCGGCGACGATGATATACAGTTAGTCACCTGCATTAAGCAGGTCTTCTATTTTTTGTAACTTTTCAAGAAGCTCATGTGTAGTGATCTCTGTAATGCGTGAGTCAACCGATTGATGCCATTGCTGAACACCTTTAAATTTTGGTCCCTGCTTATTGAGCCGAGGCTCAATGCCGAGTATGAGAACACCTTCAATATCGTTTAATGCATCAGCCAAGCTTCCAGAAATTTTTCTGGTAGGATTATCAGATTGAGATAGAGAGCCGTCTTTATTAACTTTGCAAAGGCCGAACCAACTAAAATATGACCACCTGTTCCAAAGGTGATTTCCGGTATGTGCTTTGAGCCTAGTAAAAAGAGAATCAGCCCCCTTGCCTGCCTGACCAACGTACACCGGACTCATATCTTTATCATAAAGAATATAAACACCTGACTGCCAACGAAAATCTGCATTTTTATTGTTTCGTTCTCCATTCAGATGGCCAGCAACGCCCGACCATCCCCAAAAAATATACTTTCTTTCCCACAGCAACCCATAATTTTGAATCGCAAACATTCTTTCTCCTCTAATATTACTTAATTCTGGATAGATTATACCTCCAAGCGGGACGGGGTTTGCAACCCCGTTCCTAATGTTTTTCAGATGTCAACGCTGTAAGGTGGATTAATTGTAGGGTGGATTCGCCGTTAGGCAATCCACCGCAACTTCGGCTGGTTGTCATCGGCGTTGTGCGTTGATTGGCGGATTGCTGCGCGAATCCGCCCTACGCATGTGCTACGATTTACATTTTTATTATGCTGATACGGAGCAGGTATGCCCAACTATCGACGCAACTTTGTGGCGGGCGGTTGTTATTTTTTCACCGTTAACCTGTTGGAACGACAACGTACCTTGCTAACCGATCATATTGATTTACTGCGCGATTCGGTACGCCGGGTACGTCGTTTACATCCCTTCCATATTGATGCCTGGGTGGTGTTACCCGATCACATGCATTGCATCTGGACACTGCCGTCTGATACGGATGATTTTCCGATGCGTTGGCGTCTGATTAAATTACTTTTCTCCAAAGGCTTACCGCGTACCGAACGCTTATCCGAAAAAGGGGACGCTTCCCTTTTTTCATTCAATTGTTTTCCTTAGCTTCGTTCAAGGTCTGTTTTTA
>CAZAUB010000558.1:0-1554 GCA_964488195.1 uncultured Methylobacter sp.
TGATGCTTAAGCTGGTTCGATGCGAGGCACTGAGGATATTTACGGGGGCTTTCAGTATTAACCGCGTTTGTTCGTTTTGCTGCCGCCAGTCAATGGTGATAACGCTTCATTACGGCTCAATGGCGTAATTTCAACAGACCCTAGCCCCGAAATGCCGAGTTCTTTTGCGGCGGCATAGGATAAATCCATGGCTCTTTTTCCGGGAAACGAACCTCGATCATTGATACGAACAACAACGCTACGATGATTTTTCAGGTTGGTAACTCTGGCGTAAGATAAAAGAGGCAGCGTTTTGTGTGCAGCGGTCATCGCATACATATCATATGTTTGGCCGCTGGCGGTTTTTTTGCCGTGAAACTCAGGGCCATACCAGGAAACCGTGCTTCGATGATTATTTGGATGATGTTTGGCTTTATGAGCTGTCGCTACAGCGTGTTTGGAAGCCTTATTAACCGAGTGATGACCAGACGCTTCGGCTGTTTGGAAATAACTGCATATTAAAAAAACAGGAACTGCTAGCATGATTTTATTCATAGGATAGAGCCTTTTTTATTTAAATCTGGCCCAATCTTAACTTAACAAGCCTTAAGGCTAGCTTAAATGCACAAAATCAATGCCTTCCATTCGACTACGCTCATGACAGGATTAAAACTACAACTCCAATGTTTACCGCCTCAGCCTGACAACCACAAACTTGCGCAGCTCCTCCAACAGCAGCATCCCCAAAGCGAAGGGCATTATGAACAGCCATACTTCGGGCGCAATCGGCAGGGTGCCGAAGACCATATTGCCCCAGGCGGTATAGTCAATACCCAGGATCAGCGCGATTTCCAGCGCGATGCCCCAGAGTATGATGCGGTTGTCGAACAAGCGTGCACCGAACACACTGCCCCCCGGCGTTTTACAGAGAAATACATTGACGATTTGCGTGACGATAATGGCGCTCAGACAGGCGGTGGTGGCCTGAAGGTATAAGGGGTCGCGACTATCCAGACTTTCGCCCCAATGCCAACCGCCGCTGTGCAGCACAAAGAAATACGCCGCCATGGAGACAACCGCTTCCAACATGCCTAAAAAAAGATAAGCGCGCACCAGCAAACGCCAGTCGAGTAACCGCTCCTTTCGCGGACGCGGCGGGCGGCTCATGCTGCCCGGTTCGGGCCTGGCCGCGCCGAGTCCAAGAGCCGGCAGCATGTCCGTCCCCAAATCGACTGCCAGAATCTGGATGATAGTCAAGGGCAGAGGAATTTTAAGCAGCGCGAAGGCCAGATAGGGGATGATTTCCGGGATGTTGGAGGTGAGGATATAAGCGAGAAACTTGCGGATATTCTCATAAACGGCGCGGCCTTCCTCGATGGCGGCGATGATGCTGGCAAAATTATCATCCAACAAAATCATATCGGCAGCCTCCTTGGCGACATCCGTCCCACTGATGCCCATCGCAATGCCGATGTCCGCCAGTTTCAACGCCGGAGCGTCGTTCACGCCGTCGCCGGTGACCGCAACGACATGTTTTTTCTTTTTCAAGGCGGCGACGATACGCATTTTCTGATC
>CAZAUB010000559.1:0-1540 GCA_964488195.1 uncultured Methylobacter sp.
TGTTGCGCTCGGTGACCGATCAGTTATTATTGGTGTCAGGCGGCAAAGTGCAGCCCTTCGATGGCGATCTTGACGATTACCGCTTGTGGCTGACGGAGCAGAAAAAAGGCGAAGAAAAAACCGTTGTCGATAGTGCACAGACCGTATCGCGGAAAGATCAGAGAAAGCTGGATGCAGAACGCAGACAAAAACATAAGCCTTTATTCGATGCCCTGAAAAAAGCTGAAATCGCCGTTGAAAAATATCATAATGAACAGCGGCAACTGGAACATCAATTGGCCGATCCTGCAATTTATGCAGAATCGGAAAAGGAGCAATTAAAAAAGCTGATGGAACGGAAAGTAAAAATCGATAAGGCGCTGGACGACGCAGAAGCGGCCTGGATGGAGGCTGAAGAAAAGATCGAAGCTGTTAAATAATGGTGTAGGGGCGACCGGCCGGTCGCCCGCTGACAGGGAAAAATCATGTTTGAGCTCATAAAACTGTTATTTGATATTTGCCTGTTTAAAAAAGGCCCTCAGGATTTACCGCCATCCGCAGGGTTGTTGTGGATGTTGGTCATCGTTGATGTTAGCGTCAGTTTTTTAATGGTAAGTATCCGTACGGACTTGGCTGTGTCGTTGTTACAGGCTATTGCCTCCGCCTTGCTGATTGTCGGATTTAGCTGGCTTATTTTATACGTAGGTCGAAAGCGGGAGCGATTTAATCAAATGACCGATGCTTTACTGGGTACTGATGCGTTGATTAGTTTTTTTGCTCTGCCGGGCATGGCCTCAATGATGATCGGAACAGGCGCTTTATTGGCATTTATTATAACGATAGCTTTAATGATTTGGCATTGGGCAGTTACCGGGCATATTATTCGCAATGCGCTGGGACAAACTTGGGCTTTTAGTGTAGGCTTGGCGTTTTTATACATACTGGGATCTTATCAGGTGATGGCTTTATTGTTTCCTGAAGTTGCCGGCGTTAAATAGGAGGAATCATGGAAAGCTATAAACATATATTACTGGCGGCTGACTTTTCTGAGCACGGCGTGACCGCTGCCGACAGGGCGAAGGATTTGGCCGAGAAATATCAGGCAAAATTGAGTATTGTGCATGTGATGGACAACTTGCTGATTACCGATGCGGCTTATGGCTCGACTATTCCTTTTGATCTCGATTTAACTGCCGAGTTAATGGCGGCGGCAAAAAAGAGACTGGCCAACTTGGCTGAAAAACTGAATATTGCCGAAGACTGTCAGTGGATGGAAACGGGTAGCCCTAAATTGGAAATAATCAGGGTTGCTGAAGAAAACAAGGTGGATTTAATCGTAGTCGGCTCGCATGGTCGGCATGGCTTTGCCCTGTTGCTGGGTTCGACCGCAAACGGAGTGCTGCATCACGCGCTGTGTGATGTTTTAGCCGTACGTTTGCATGATGAGTGATCTTGATTGAGACTAGGCTGTGGCGGTATTGTAGTGTCCACAGGGAATAAAGGGCGACCAATGGGCGTCCTACTTTATATAAAGGTAGATGATAAATGATTGGACAGATTG
>CAZAUB010000560.1:0-1538 GCA_964488195.1 uncultured Methylobacter sp.
TTCAGATTATCGGCAGTGCTTGAGTGCCGAATTTTCATGTGCGATGAGTATATCTGCATACCGTAAGGCGTGTGGTTATTATTCCCATGAAAAAAACTTCACGAATAAAAATCTTGCAGAATGGAATAAGTGGCGATTACTACCGTACATCGATTTGATGCTGGTCGCCAAAGCAAATCGAGCGGAAATCACCCAGAACAAAATCGCTAGACTTATCTTCGATGATGAGCTTGAAGTTGATATTGTTGATAGATTACGAAGAACAACAAAGCCAAAAGCTGAATGGTTAATAAGGGAGGAAACTGTTACGGCAATACATGCCCAAATACAAGGAGAGGCATAAAATAGCATGGATTTTATGCCGGCATGAAAACACCAAGTAGTATTGCTGGCGAAATTAACTAATCGACTCATGCCAGCATAAAAGCTAACAAATCCGGTTCCTTCCAACAGAAAAAAATCTGCCTATAATGCCTAATCTTATTTAGTTAATAAGAGATAACGCATGACTACAACATCCAACGTAACACCCGGTTATTTTCGAGTCTGGCATATTGTCGGCGACCCGGAAGCAATACCCCCGATACCCGCAATAATTCCAGTTTCGCGCAGTACGTTTTTGGCTTGGGTCAAAAGCGGCAAAGCGCCTGCCCCGTGTAAATTGTCCGAGCGCACCACCGCCTGGAAACGCTCTGATATTTTCGATTTTGTCGAACAGCTCAATAATGTCGAATACGCCCCAAGTATAAACATTGGTAAGAAGGCGGCGATATGAACAACATCATTGCCCTAACCGAGAAAAAACAAGAGCCGCGTGTCGATAGCCTCGTACTGGCCGAGTCTTTGGACACTCTGCATAGAAACGTATTGGCGTTAATTGATAAGAATATCCTGGAGTTTGAAGAGTTCGGAAGGGTCGCGTTTGAAACGCGAACCTTGGAAACGAACGGCGGCAAACAAAAGCAGCGAATCTCACTATTAAATGAAGATCAGTCTTATTTTTTACTGACATTAACCCGTAACACTGAACGCACCAAACGTCTTAAAGTTGAGCTGGTCAAAGCTTTTTCACGATTCAGACAGCATCAACAGGTAACGAGCGACTATTTGCCTTTTTATCGCGAGCTGCATGATAACGTAAAAGCCTTGTCCGATATGGCTCATCAAAACGGCAGTGAAACTGATGAAAAACTGTTTCACATCAATTTTAATAAGCTCATCAATAAGGCGTTTGGTTTGGATGCGGGGCAGCGGCCAGACTTGCCGCCAAGATTAAGAGCTCAAGTTACAGCGGCCAATGTGATTGCCGGGGATATTGTCCAGCGGTGCATTACAGCAAATTTAGACCACAAAACCATTTATCAAAAAGTGAAGCAGGCGGTTTTTGCATTGGCTGAACCGGTTAGAGGTCTTTATCAACCGTCGGCACAAAACCGAACGCTCCAAAAAGCAGACACAAAAAACCCCGAACTTTAATTTTAAAAAAGTCGGGGTTCTATGCAATCCGTTTCATCAATCCGCAAGAGTATTTTACTCAT
>CAZAUB010000561.1:0-1533 GCA_964488195.1 uncultured Methylobacter sp.
ATGCACGAGGATGAGCGGGCGCTGGCCGTTTTGCCGCCCGACCTTGAGCCGAGGGCAACGCAGTCTATCGACGACATTATCGCAATGATTAAAACCCTGGTGGATAAGGAACTGGCTTATGTCGGCAGCAATGGCGATGTGTTTTATGCGGTGACCAAGTTTAAGGATTACGGGCAATTATCCGGCAAGAACCTGGACGATTTACAGGCTGGCGAACGGGTTGATGTCGATTTGGCAAAACGCAATCCGATGGATTTTGTATTATGGAAGATGGCTAAAGCCAATGAGCCTGCCTGGGATTCGCCGTGGGGTCTGGGCCGACCCGGCTGGCATATCGAGTGTTCGGCGATGTCCACTTGCTGCCTGGGCAATCATTTCGACATACATGGCGGCGGCATGGACTTACAGTTTCCGCATCATGAAAATGAGATTGCCCAGTCGGAAGGCGCGACCGGCGAGAAATTTGTCAATTTGTGGATGCACAACGGCTTTGTCCGCGTCGATGATGAGAAAATGTCCAAGTCGTTGGGTAATTTCTTTACTGTGCGTGAAGTGTTGAAGCAGTACAGGCCTGAAATAATACGTTTCTTTATCCTGTCCAGTCATTACCGCAGCCCGCTGAATTATTCTGACGAACAACTTAATGATGCAAAAGCGGGGTTGGATCGATTTTACATTGCTTTGCGCGATGTCGATATTCCTGAGAATTCAGCTATCTTAGGTGATTATAAAGCCCGTTTTGAGCAGGCGATGGATGATGATTTTAATACGCCGGTTGCACTGTCAAGGTTATTTGATTTGGTCGTAGAGTTGAATACAGCTAAAAAAAACGACCAGCAGAAAGCTTGCGCCTTGGCGGCTACGCTGAAATATTTAGGCGGCTTGCTGGGCATTTTGCAGGATGATCCTGATGCTTGGCTGAAAGGTAAGGTTGTACCCCTTAAAGGCAAAACTGTGGGTAATCCCATACTTCCTGGAGCTACTCTAACTTTCACTTTAAGCGAAGAAACCATTAATCAAAAAATTGAAGAACGTTTGGACGCCAAAAAAGCCAAAGACTGGACTTTGGCCGATAAAATCCGCGATGAATTAAAACAGCAGGGCGTGATTCTGGAAGACTCGCCCGACGGCACAACCAGCTGGCGGCGTGAATGATTGCTGATGTGGGGGCGACTTTAGTCGCCTAGTTAAGGAGCAGCTTACAACTCAACCGGCGACTAAAGTTGCCCCACAATTAAGCTTAATGGTAGTGACAAAGACTGTGGAAACTATACAATACTTAAAAACGATAGTGATGGAATTCAAGCAAATAAACCAAGGTTCTAATGGCCGATCATAACAAACCGCCAGCCAACGATTTGGCAAGAAAATCGTTAAATTTAATCAGCGGCTTCCTCTCAAAAAAAATCCGCACCGTTTATTACAGCGCCAGAGAATCCATAGGCGAGCATAAGCGCGATATAGTCGTTGCTCATGTTGAGCAGGCCTGCGTGGGTTTGCAGGAAACCAGGGATGAGTTTGAAGATGCGCTGG
>CAZAUB010000562.1:0-1517 GCA_964488195.1 uncultured Methylobacter sp.
TCATAGCTTTTCATTTCGGTTTGGCTAATCCTGCGGAAAATATGTGAGCGATTCAATTCTTCTGTATTTAAAAGCCCTGCCGCCGCCATGATTTCGGCCACGCTTTTGATCGTCTCCCGGTGGTAATTGGCCACTCTGTGGACTTTATTGGCAACCACCAGGCCTTTAACCAAAGCCGGATTTTGGGTGGTAATACCGGTCGGACAGGTATCTTTATTGCACTGTATGGATTGAACGCAACCCATGGCCAACATCATACCCCGGCCACTGTTGCACAAATCGGCGCCAAGACTTAAGCGCTTGACCAGATGAAAGCCGGTAAACACTTTGCCTGATGCGATGATCTTGATTTCCTTTTTCAAATCAAAACCGATCAGACAATCGCTGACAAAGGCGATGGCGTCCATCAGCGGCATGCCGACGGAATTACTGTATTCCACCGGCGCGGCGCCGGTGCCGCCCTCCCCGCCATCCACGGTAATAAAATCCGGGGCAATGCCGGTTTCCAGCATGGCTCTGCACAAGGCCATAAATTCACTTTTAATGCCGATACAAATCTTGAAACCAACCGGCTTTCCTCCTGATAATTCGCGTAATTTTTTAACAAAAAACATCATTTCCACAGGATTGAAAAAGGTCGAATGGGCTGCTGGCGAATCAATTTGGGTATACGGTTCAACGCCTCTGATTTTGGCGATTTCAGGCGTGTTTTTACAGGCCGGCAGCACGCCGCCGTGTCCGGGTTTTGCGCCTTGAGACAATTTGATTTCAATCATTTTGACTGAATTATGCGCCGCGTTTTCCGCAAACAGGTTTTCATCAAACAAGCCGGCGGAAGTACGGCAACCGAAATAAGCGGTGCCGATCTGCCAGACCAGATCGCCGCCATGCTCAAGATGATAGCAACTGATACCGCCTTCGCCAGTGTTATGGGCGAAGTTACCCAGTCTAGCCCCGCCATTTAACGCCATAATCGCATGACTGCTCAAAGCGCCGAAACTCAATGCCGAGATATTAAGCAAACTGGCGCTGTAAGGCTGACTGCAAGCAGAACCGCCAATGGTAACGCGTAAATCGCTATTGATATCGGCAAGATTTTTTGCCGCCAGAGAATGACCGATCCATTCATAGCCCACCCGATAGACATCGAATTTTGTGCCATACGGGACGGTATCCATCTCGCCTTTCGCGCGTTGATAAACAACAGAACGAAATACCCGGCTGACCGGCAAACCATCAGTATCCGATTCAATAAAATATTGCTGAATCATCGGCCTTATCCCTTCCAGCAGCCAGCGGGTTCTGCCGATGACCGGAAAATTACGCCATAGCGTATGCCGGGTTTGCAGCATGTCATAAAGTCCCAGCATCTGCACCGGCACCAACAGCAGCAAGCTCCCTAAAACCGGCGGCCAGAATAGCGCGATCATTGAAATGACCACCAGTGCGGCCATGTTGCTGATGATGAATGTTTTACGCATTATTATTCATGTCTACTTGAAATGTTGCCGGGTTAA
>CAZAUB010000563.1:0-1509 GCA_964488195.1 uncultured Methylobacter sp.
GTTATATCAAGATCATTGCCGGTGAATATGTGACCGAAACACAAAAAATATCCGGTCCGGTGACAGGCGTGACGACACAGCCGTTGTATTTCGATGTATTGTTACGCCCGCAGCAACAATTGGATATACAGGTAGGCGCACAATATACTGCTTTGGTCTATGTTTACAAAGGCGAGCTGGCTGTTGGAGCATCGGATAGGATTTTAAAGGCCGGGCAACTGGGACAGTTAATTAACGGCGATAACATACAGCTGGCAACGCAAGATCAGTCGGCACGATTTCTGGTGTTAGCCGCGCTACCGTTAAAAGAACCGGTGGTGCAATCAGGGCCGTTTGTGATGAACAGCATCGAAGAAATTGAACAGGCGTTTCGCGATTACCGTAACGGTGTATTGACGCAGTGAATCAGTTTTATCTAACCAGATAAAGGAGACGAACATGCAGCAAAAACCTGCAACAACCCGTGTAAAAATCCACGATATTATTCAAGCACGCTGGAGCCCCCGGGCTTTTGACCCTGACAGGCTGGTGAGTCATGATGATTTGCTGGCGCTGCTGGAAGCCGCGCGCTGGGCGCCATCTTGCTTTAATGACCAGCCTTGGCGTTTTATCGTTTGCGATAAAGCCGCTGATGAAACCGGCTGGCAACATGCGTTCACAACGCTGGCTGAAAAAAACAGGCGATGGGCCAAGAACGCCCCGGTGTTGATGCTTGCCGTCGCAATGGAAAGTTTTAATCATAACGGCCAACCTAATCGCTGGGCGATGTATGACACCGGCGCTGCCAGTGTCAGCTTGTGCTTGCAGGCAACAGCGTTGGGAATATGCGTGCATCAAATGGGCGGCTTTGATGCTGAAAAAGCCCGCGAGGTTTTTAATCTTCCGGGCGATTGCAGGCCGATGGCGATGATGGCGGTCGGCTATCAGGCCGATGTGGTTGTGCTTGATGATGATTTTAAGGAAACCGAATTAGCCGTTCGTTCCCGAGCCGCACTGAATGAACGGTTTTATGCGGGACAATGGGGCAGGGGAATTGAATGAGTTGCCCTATCTTTTTCATCAGATGCCTTTGAGGCTAGCGTAGATTTATCAATGCAATCAATTGTTCTTCATCAACCGGTCTGGTTAGGCAGTAATCAAACCCGGCGGCTATCGCTTCAGTTTTTTGGTTGTTGTCGGCAAAAGTGCTGATGGCGGCAGCTTTTAGCGGGTTATGCCGGCTTCTCAGGATTTTTATCATCTCCAGTCCCGACATAACCGGCATGCTGAGATCGATAAGCGCCATTTGATAGCGATTTTCGCTTATGAATTGCAAGGCTTCAGCACCGTCAACGGCGGCGTCAACGGTGTAGCCGTTTAGCTCCAGCAGGTTGGCCAGTATCAAACGGTTTATTTCACTATCATCGGCAATTAATATCCGGTTTTCTGTCTGTAGTGGGTTCTGGTTATCTATGGCCTGTTTTATCTGCATAATTGACGACCTGTTTAATTGCGCTGTTCTGTTGTGTT